>JANOUN010001458.1:0-3639 GCA_031416875.1 Planctomycetota bacterium
GCTTTCGCTTCAATGAGTTTTTTCAGTTCCGCCATCTTACCATCGCGTTTATGTGTGACGGATTCGGTCTTCTCTAGGAGAAACTGCAACTGAGCTCGATCGTGCCGAACGGCTTGTAGCCATTCGGGCAGCTTCAGGTGGGCCAAATGAATTCGGCGTCGACCACCGATCGTGAATTCTTCGTTGTCAAAGTCGGGGTCTTCGAATTGGTCGGGCGTGAGGGATTCGTAATCAATATCGGGATTTTCGTTCACATGATTTTCGAAAGCGTCGATGCGTTCTTCGAGCCGGTTGATTTTATCAATGGTGCGCTGGAGTGTCAGGCGGAACGAGTCTACTGAACTTTCGAGTCGCTTGAGAAAATTGACTTTCATCATTGCGATCAGAATTTTTTCGCGGCCCTCCTGCGTGAATCCACCGTGAATCTTGTCCTGATACGCAGCTTGTGTCGTTTCAGGCAAATCGCCTCGGAGAAAACTGGTTGGATGATAAAGTGCGAGGCGAAGTCCGCTGATCTCGGTATCCAGCTGCTCGAACGACAGGTATCGCTGCAGCAGATCAATCGGTGCATGGACTGCTTTCGGTGCGGGCCGTCGCGGGAATCCGCCCAGTGTTTTCATTTCCGCGGCGTAGTAAGAAGCAATCTGTCGACGAGAGCGGGCGATGCTAAGTCCATCCAGAAGTTTGAAGAAATCACCCCCTATGGCTGCAATCAGTTCGCGTGTCTTTCGGTTGGCGGGGGGTTTCTTCGCCCAGTTAGTGAAATGCGTTTGGGCGTTGCGAGTGGTTTCTTTGACCGACGAGATCCCCAACGTTTCGGTGAACGCAGCATCTGCATTGTCGTTACGTGCGACATCACCACCGGCAATAAAAGAAATTTGATTGCGCAAGTCGGCAAGCTGATTGTTGACAGGCGTCGCGGAAAGCAACAGGACTTTGGTGCGGACGCCCGATGAGATGACATCTTCCATCAGTCGTTCGTAGCGGCTGCGCCGCTTCTCCACATCGCCGGGCCGCTGCGTGGCAAGTTTGTTGTTGCGGAAGTTGTGCGATTCATCGATGACAACGAGGTCGTAGGCTCCCCAGTTGAGCGTGTCGAGATCGACGCCGTTCGATTCACCGGAGGATCTGGAAAGGTCGGTATGGTGCAGCACGTCAAAACGAAAACGATCGTCCACAAATGGATTCAGCGTGCTGTTCGAACGATAAACGGTCCAGTTGCGACGGAGTTTTTTGGGGCAAAGGACCAATACGCGTTCATTTCGAAGCTCAAAGTACTTAATCACTGCCAGACCAGTGTACGTTTTTCCGAGACCGACGCTGTCGGCCAGAACACAACCGTTGTAATTGAGAATCTTGTGGATCGCAGCTTTGGCACCATCTTTCTGGAACGAGAACAAAGCACGCCAGATCTGAGTATCTGGCAGCGCTACACGGCGGAGGTTTTCGTCAAGATCGTGGGTCCCATCAAGATAATCGCGAAACAGATGGAATAGCGTGAGGTAGTAGACGAACTGCGGCGACTGATTCGCGTAGAGCTTGCGGAGGTAACGCAGCACGTCTGTTTTGGCATCTTCAACCAGAGTGTCATCGGTCCAGATTTCGCGGAACCACTGCTTGAGTTCCTTTCGATCACGGTTGCTATCGACGACGAGATTCAGTTCGATGTTGCTATCGGCTTCGCTCAATCCTAATCCACGGACGGTAAAGTTTGAGCTACCCAGGATTGCGTCCTCAACGCCACCATTGGCGACATGGTACATTTTTCCGTGCAGAAGGTTCGTTTGTTTGATCGTCTTGATATCAACTCTTTGTTCGATCCACTGAGCGCATTCACGTGCGATGCGTTTTTGTTGCAGTCGATTTTTCAGGGCGAGTCCATCGGTGTTAATCAGGAATGACTTCGATTCGGCCTTGTCAGGGTCAAGCCGGTTGATGAATCGAGGCTCGCCAAACAAGAAATCGAGATGGGCCATCTTGTCAAGCGATAATTTCAGGGCATCGTAGGCGTAAATCGTGAAGTACGCAGATACGATCGATAGCATTGATCCGTCAGCAATTTTCTCCTGCAAAAATTCCGCGACCGATCCTCGCTGATGATTGTCGCGCAGGCCGGAACCGTTCACCGATGTTGACATAGTTGATTGCATTCTGGACACAGGAATCTGGGTTCAGCGTGAAGCATACCGTGATTTTGATATGCTCGCAAATCGCTTCATATGTCGATTGTCACCGTCATTACCACCGCCAAAAAGCAGGACCTGCATCCGGAGATCCGCAAAGCGGGAGTGCATGTGCAGGAGGTCATCAAGCGACTCGCCAGCTGTGCTCCGCTGAATGTCACCGACACAACTAGCCATGATCGTGCGGTCGTCGAACAGGCCATTGATCTGACGATGCCGTTCCTCGAACCGCAACTCCTGTACTTTCATTTGTCAGCCACGCTGTCGCCAAGTGGTGCCCCGGAAATCGGTCGCTTGATCAACTACATGCTGCTGGCGGCATCAACGCAGACTGAACGCAAACATCAGGTGTATCTGGTGATCGATGAATTCCAACGCATGGTGACCATCCGTTTCGCAGTTTTGTGCAAATCACGCGAGGAGAAGGGTACGCCCAGTACGGCGGCTTTCCAGTCATCATCGAATCGAACTATCACATTTCAGAAGCGGAATATCGCCGACGTCGCGCGATGCCATGGCCGTCTCTCCCGGGCATGTTGCCGCCCGGCAGTCGAACGCCGAGGCCAACGCCGAAACCGGTGACGAGTGTCGCCAGTGGACCGGCCGTGACACAGGAAGTCATTGGAACGGGAGACAATCCCAACGCAAGCCCCGATGCCATCGATAAATTCTTCAAAGGACTTAACGAAGCGTTTGAGCCACCAAAACCGCGACGAAAGAAGGGGAAACAATCATGACATTGACTCTGTCATGTGTGCAAACAAAACGAAGATCACTGACGAACGCGATCACAATCAGCAGGCTATCGCTGCGATACTGGCACACATCGCCCGGTATCGGCTGTCGACGTTTGCTGCACTGTCGCGGTTGCCGCAGTTCGACGATGAAAGTCCGCGCCACCTGCGTCGGCTGCTGCGTGATTGTCGCGATGCAGAGTGGACCTAAGGAATCCGACTGGCGAGCGGGGTACGTAAGTGCCCTGATTTTCGCATCATCCGCTATGAATCAGGGGATTAACATCCCCCGCTCGCCTTGAGTCCACACCATTACATCATGGACGATGGGACCGTGTCGTGCAATCTGTGCAGGACGACATCTCGCTGCACAGAAAACTGCCCGTCTTTCGTCAACTCATCAAGGCTCATCGTTTTGAAATCACTTTCCTGACAGTGCTGCCTTCCTAAGCCGACCGCACGGCCAGCGTCCTGAAGTCACTTCCTGAAGTGAAGCATGTTCCGGTGCATGTGGTGGCTCAACCGGAACTGTTGCCTTTGATTCATTCGAGCCACGGAAAGGAGGAAAACCAGAACCAGCACAAGATCAAAAGACTCCCTCATCATGGGTTTTATCGCTCCCGGCCCCGGAGCAAGGAAAAACAACGGGCAGGGAACCTGAGTCACCGCAGACAGAACTGACGTCCCACAAACGCAGCTTGTCGATTCGCTGGAAGTAACCA
>JANOUN010001459.1:0-2886 GCA_031416875.1 Planctomycetota bacterium
GGTACTTCATGGTTTCTGAAAAATCGGTATCAGACGACACGGCAATTTCAGTAACGTGACCGGCCGCGTCTTTCTTCAGGCTGCAGCCGGCTTTTTCGAGCGCCATGACGGCAGCGCTGTCATCGGACGTAACTTTTGCAATCGCAGGCTTGCCGGGACCGGGACTTTCAGCGCAGCCCGCCAACAGGAAACAGGTTGTGGCGAACACAGCCAGCTTGCAATTCAAATTGCGTGGGAAGAATCTCATGTGCTTAAACACCCCGGAGTAAAAACCGTGCCTCAATGGGCAGCGTACGTCGATCCGTTGACTTTCGCAACGGTGGACGACAATCCGCGAGTTTTGATTATCGACGAATCTTTAAGGCCATGCAGTTTCCCGAGCGTGGATCGAGAGTATTGCTCGTGTGAGGAGCGATATCGCCAAAAAATCCAGCCGGTGATTCAGCATCAGCCGCCGCGTTTCGGTCAGGCCATGAGACGCGTTACAATCTATAGGGATGCAAAGTCAGCCATTCCGAATGGAATCCATGCTGACGGTGATCAGACGTTTCGGTACGAGAAGACTCGGTTCCCGCAGATCGCCCGCAGAACGCCTATTGAAAATGCGAGGTTCGCCATCAGAAAACTACATGACGCGCCGGCTCCTGGGACAGGTTGCCCCATGGCACCCAGACCGGCCATGCCGAACAGTCCCACGAAAGGAACGGCCGCCAGCCAGCTCAGCGGTCCGGGCTGAAACACAACCAGCCAGGTGGCCGACGCCATCGCCAAAACCAGAAATAAGGGTGACAACCATCGCAACAGCTTATGCGACCACAGCGCGAAGGCATAACCCGGATTCCGCAGGGGATTCAGCAGCCGGGGCCGTGACCACGTACCTTGCCAGTTTCGCAGCGTCATCCGAATCCGGCTTCGCAGAGTGACTCCGGTATCATGTCCAAATTGTTCGTGTGCAATGGCGCTCCGTTCATGTACGACGCGGAATCCCTGCGAGACAACGTCCAGCGGCACGATACAGTCCTCGCCAACAGAAGGATCCATCGGAAGCATCAAACTGCGGCGTGCCGCAAATGCCGCTCCGGCAACCACGGCCAGAAGTCCCAGACGCGATTCCAGTGTGCGCAGCTTCAGTTCGTAGGCCCAGTAGTAGCCCTGACTGCGGACATTGGCGTTGGGATCCAAAGCATCGAACAACAAATACCCGGCTGCTCCGCCAACGTGGGTGTCGGCGAAGCAGTTTGCAATCCGCTTCAGGAATATGCGGTCAAACACCGTGCCAGCGTCCGTGAATACAATGATGTCCGAACTGATCAATGACAGTGCGGCATTCTGGGTGGCCGTTTTTCCAGGCCCCGTGCTGCGGAAGCACTTGATGCGCGGACTTCCGAGGCTCTCGACAAGTTCATCCGTCCGGTCAGAGGATCGATCCGATGCGACAAGGATTTGCATCTTCTCTTCCGGATAGTCACACGCCAGCAGATTCTGCAGACGACCGACGACCGTTTGTTCTTCGTTGTGCACCGTCAGAAGTACGGTCAAAGTCGGTAAGTCGCTGTCCGCAACCATGACAGGTACGGGGCCATTCGTGCGCCAGTCCAGGACGCGAACAACCACCGCCAGGAAGCGACCGTAGCCATCATAGATCCAGTACAGCGTCAGGCACGATGCCAGCAGCATTATCCACGCCATAGTGTCCGTCCATGATGAAGGCAGGTGTCCCGAGTGGCGTCTCATCAACCTGCGCAACTTTGTCAGCCACTCAACAGTTCGTGATTTTACAGGACTCGGCATTCAGGGCCAATGGGAGTTTTATGAGCGTCTGTTACTGTCTCATGGTCTTGAATCGGCGACCGTCTGAGTGTTGGGGGGGTGTTTCCAGGCATTGTCATGGGTGCCGCAAATCTTCCTGGCCGTTTCATTGGCCAATTGATGCCCGTGGCGTGCCGCTCACATACCGCGTTGCTGCACGTGGCGCAAATTTCTGCGAATCATTGCTGTTTTTTGTGGTGTTGTTATCGTAGGAGGCTTGTCTTCGGGCGATCTTGCCTGAAAATGGTGTCCGTCAGACGACCGTGCGTTATGGCATCGGTATGATTCTGGCGGTTGAACGGTTGATTTGTCCCACTTAACATTCCCACCTGAATCCTGAGGTACGCTCAATGACGCAAAAAACATCACGTCGCGGTTTTATCGGCACCACGGCCGCACTGGGAACCGCATTCTGGGTCGCTCCACGTTCGTTCGCCAGGCCAGGGCGATCAGCTCTTCAAGGCCTGACGGCGGCCTGTGTCGGCGTCGGTGGCAAAGGCGACAGCGACTGCAGCCATATTTCTGATCAGGACGTTGAAATTATCGGTCTGTGTGACGTCGATCGCCGCACACTCGACAAGAAAGGAAAAGAATTCAGCGATGCCGCGCAGTTCACCGATTTCCGCGAAATGCTGGATAAGCTCGGCGACAAAGTGGACATTGTGACGGTCAGCACGCCCGACCATACCCATGCTGCCGCGGCCATCAAGGCCATGAAAATGAAGAAGCACGTGTATTGCCAGAAGCCGATGACATGGTCCATCCGTGAAGCCCGCATGATGCGCGAAGTCGCCGCAGAAATGGGCGTCGTGACTCAGATGGGGAATCAGGGGACATCCGAAGACGGACTGCGTGAGGCTGTCGAAGTCATTCGATCCGGCGCGATCGGCGACGTGGCAGAAATTCATGTCTGGACCAACCGTCCGATCTGGCCGCAGGGCATCGGTCGCCCACCCGGTGAAGATCCAATTCCGGATTATCTGGACTGGGATTCGTGGATCGGACCTGCTGCCATGCGACCGTATAAGGAAGGCATCTATCATTCATTCAAGTGGCGCGGCTGGGCCGACTTTGGCA
>JANOUN010001460.1:0-2618 GCA_031416875.1 Planctomycetota bacterium
CTCGATGAGCGAAGAGTACGGAATGCTCTCGACATACGGCGGTCGCACAAATTTCCCCGTTGTGTTTGAGGACCTCGTCATCATCAGCGGCGTTCTCACCGGCTGGGGCGAGACCGCGATCCCGGCTTATCGCCTTATCGCATTTGACAAGAAGACGGGCGTGGCTCAGTGGCTGAAGAGCACAAAGCTGCGGCCGGAAGATACGACGTACAGCACTCCGGTATTCACTCATTTCAACGGACAGGCTGCGATGGTTGTGGGTGCAGGCGACGGTGCGATCTATGCTCTCCAGCCGCGCACTGGAAAGACGATCTGGAAGTATCAGGCTTCGACGCGCGGGCTCAATACGACTGCTGTCGTTGATGAAAACGGAATCGTATATGGCGGTCATGCTGAAAAGAACGCTACCGATACCAAGACACTGGGTGCGATTTTCGCGTTCGACGGAAACACAGAAGGTGACATCGCGGAAGACAAGCTGCTGTGGAAGGTTCCAGGGAAGGCTGTAGGCCGAAATGCTCCTGTCAAGCTTGGGGGCCGAGTCTATTTCGTAGACGACGGCGCCTCACTGGTCATTGTTGATGCGAAGACCGGCGAACTGATTGGTGCTAAAAAGCCCAATGGAACGGTGGAGCAGATGAAGCTTGGACGAACCATGTTTGGCAGTCCCGTCGCTGGCGACGGCAAGATCTATATTGCCGAAAACTCAGGCCGGTTCCACGTCCTGAAACCTAACGACAAAGGCGTTGAAAAGGTAAGTGAAGTTCGCCTGGCCTCGGATGAACTTGTCTTTGGCTCCCCGGTCATTTCAAACGGCAGAATCTATCTGCCAACGATTGATGCTCTGTACTGCATCGGCAAGCCGGATGCGGTCACCGTCAAGGCGTCAACGCCCAGGCCAACCGGTGAGACCTCAGCAGACAAAGACAAAGCTGTTGCACAAATCATGTTGACACCGGTGGAATTAATGCTGAAGCCAGGCCAGAAAGCCAGCCTGCAGGTAAGAGGTTACAACAAGAATGGCCAATTCGTGCAGGCAGTGAAGGATGCAGAAATCACTGTCGCAGGCGGCGGTACGATTGAAAAAAATCATGTCTACACGGCTCCTGCATCCGGACTGGCTGCCGTTGTTCTAACCGCAAAGTCGGGCGAGATGACAGCAACCGCACGCATTCGCGTCATCCCGATGTTGCCGTGGAAATTTGATTTCTCGGACGAGAAAGTTCCGCCGGTCTGGATCGGTGCAGATTATCGCCATAAGCCAGCCCCGCTGGATGGCGAAAAAGGCCTCGTCAAAATCAGCACGATTCCAAAAGGGACGCGGAGCCAGGCATGGCTGGGCTGGACAGATCTGCATGACTACACGATTCAGGCAGATTTCAAGGCAAGCCAAAAGAATGGACGCCTGCCGGATCTGGGTCTGATCAACCAGCGATATACGCTCGACCTGCAGGGATCTCAGCATCTTCAGATTCGATCCTGGACCGCGAGAGCGGAATTACGTTTCGCAAAGACGATCGACTTCAATTGGTCCGCTGACACATGGTACACCATGAAGTTTCAGAGCGAGACAAAGGACGGCAAGGCCATCCTGCGGGGCAAGGTTTGGCCGCGCGGCGAAACGGAACCGAAGGACTGGCAGATTGAAGCAGCTGATGCGACACCGAATCTGAATGGAAGCCCCGGACTCTTCGGAAACTCCACAGACGCCGAATTCTTTATTGACAATGTGCAGGTGACGGCAAACAAATAGAAGACACCCAGCCACAACAGAGATGTTAAACCTCTGCGCCGGGCACGAAACGCCAGGTTGGTCCGTGAGGGCCTTGTCGTCGGGGCCACACGAGGTTCACAATCACGGATCGTGCCATCTGAGACACGACAAAAAGCAACAACTTCCTCAATCAGGATTTACTGATCATGTTGAAACTGAAGGATCAAATCGTCAGAGGGCTCTGTCTTGCTGCAACAGCCATGTGGTTCGGAAGCAGTCTGGCCGCAGAAGACCCGACTGCGTTCGTAGTCAGCGAGATAGCTAAATTGAAGGTCGGTCCCCTCGACTGGCCTCAGTGGGGTGGCAGCCCATCCCGAAATAATACGCCGGATGGCAAGAACATCCCCATCAGCTGGAATGTTGATACCGGTGAGAACATCCTCTGGTCGATGCCGCTGGGCTCAGAAACCTACGGTAATGCAGTGGTTGCCAACGGCAAAGTGTATGTCGGCACAAACAACGGCAACGGCTACATCAAGCGATATCCAAGCACCGTCGATCTGGGATGCTTTATTTGTTTCAACGAGAAGGACGGAAAATTCCTGTGGCAGCATTCCAGTGAGAAGTTATCCACGGGTCGAGTGAACGACTGGCCGGATCAGGGGATCTGCAGTTCGCCTTTCGTTGATGGTGATCGAGCATGGTATGTGAGTAGCCGCGGGGTTGTCGTGTGTCTTGATACGGAAGGGTTCCACGACGGTGAAAACGACAGTCCATTCGTAGAAGAGAAAGTCACGGACAAAGACGAAGCGGACGTTGTCTGGGAACTGGACATGATGAAGGAACTCAAAGTTTCTCAACACAATATGTGCAGCTGCTCAATTACCGGCGTCGGCGATCTGTT
>JANOUN010001461.1:0-2093 GCA_031416875.1 Planctomycetota bacterium
AACTGCTGTTCCCCGACAAACCGCTGCCAGTGACGCCAGTCTGCCCAGTCGATGAACTGCCAGTCGAAGTCTGCCCTGTCGAGGATGTCCCCGTCGTATTGCTCGTACTTCCGGTGCCCATGGTCCCGCCTGTCTGAGCAACAGCGGTGGATGCCAGTGAAACCAGCACGAACGTCGTGGCAAGAATTCTGAATGATGTCATCATGAATAGATTCTCAATACACAGTCATGAAACTCACGGAATCTGTAGCGTCAACGCATCAAGGCGTTTCTGGTCACCGAAAAATCGCTGCAATTGTTGATAGTATCGCAAAATCAGGCCAGTGTTGTCGAATGGTAACCTTGCCAAACGAAAAAATGAACGCCTTGTCCTCAAAAATGACCTGCTCTGCCGTTATCGTCCGAAGAGTGGCGGTACTCGACTTTTCCGAATTTGCCGCATTTCTTGTTTGAGTCGCACACGAGAATGCGAGGCAAAACGTTAAAGTCAGCACCATCCTGGTGGCTGAATGGGTATACTCCAGCGTGCAAACCACCCGCAGGATACCTGCTGACATCAGACCGAACACTCTGGATCGTGAAATCATGCCTCCTCGTCGTACTCAATCCGGCACCGACAAACCCAAACGTACGCCCGCCAAACGCAAGCCGGTCGATCGTTCAGGACGCGCCGCGTCCAATGGACCAAAAGGAAAACCTGAGCGAGGCCCGCGATCGACCATAAAGCGTATTCGACCGGCCTTCAATGTGCCGGAAGCACGCGGAGTGCGATCCGCGCCCGGTGCGCCGGTGGACGACGCGACTGAAGCGATAGAGAAATCACCGGACCAGATGCGATTGCAGAAGTTTCTGGCCATGGCGGGTGTCGATTCCCGACGCAACTGCGAAGAATACATTCGCACAGGCCGCGTCACAGTGGATGGTGAAGTCGTTACGGATCCCGCGCGAGCAATTGATCCCAGGACGCAGGACATCAAGCTGGATGCCGAACGACTGAAGCCACCGCGTTTTCGATATTTTCTGATAAACAAGCCACGCGGTTTTCTGTGTACCAATTCAGATCCGCAAGGACGACCACGAGCCATCGATCTGGTTCCTGTGGTCGATCAACGGCTGTTCACAGTGGGCCGTCTGGACGAAAGCACCGAAGGCATGTTGCTCGTCACGAACGACGGCGACCTGGCACAGCAACTGGCTCATCCTCGCTTTGAAGTGATTCGTCGCTATCGCTGTCTTGTCGCCGGTTTTCCTCAACCCGATATCCTGCATCAGCTTCGGGAAGGTATGTACTTTGCCGAAGGCTTTTTCCGCTTCCGAAGTGTCCGCGTTTTCAAACGCCGCGGCCGCAGCACGATTCTGGAACTGGAACTGCAGGAAGGAAAGAACCGCGAGATTCGTCGCTTGATGGCTCGCGTGGGACACAAAGTTCTGGCACTTGAACGCATTGCCTTCGGTCCATTGAAGCTGGGAAGTCTGCCGCCCGGACGTCATCGTGAACTGTCGTCGTTTGAAATCCGTCAACTGCGACAGTTTATCGCTCATGGCGAAGCATCGGAATCCGGTCCTCACCGCGCGGGCAGCAAACAGAAGTTCGGCTATCGAACCGGCCAGACTCGGGGAGATCGCAAACGCTCAGTGCCAAACGAAGCGGAACCTGCGACACCGGCTGGCAGTACGGCGGCCGCTGCAACTCCAGCAACCAGGACGTCGACGAACAGAACGGCGACAACCAGAACTCCAACCCCAGGAACGCCAGCCACTAAGACTGCTACAACCCGGACGCCAGCGGCAAAACCGTATTCCTCATCCAAACCCGGCTCGTCGCGTCCGCAGCCCTCTGGCAAACCCGGGCTCAAACCCAAAGCCGCAGGCAGTGTGGCCCGGAAACCGGCAAAGCGCAAGCCCAGTTCAGGGGCGGCGACCGAGCGTCCGGTGCGGCCAATTAACAAAGGTCGCGATCGACGACGGGAACGCTGATCGTGTGGCGAGGCCGCAGGGGAACGGCGAGTTAGAACTCTTGTAGAAAAGCTCAGTGCGAAGGGATTACCACTTAAACCGCGCTCACAATGAGATGCGGAGTTTTCTGTAGGGTG
>JANOUN010001462.1:0-1629 GCA_031416875.1 Planctomycetota bacterium
AGGCAATCCAGCACCTGGCCACTGCCATACAACCGGATGCCCCCCAGATCGACGGCGTCGATGTGGACCTGCAGCGTCAAAGTCGCTGCGGATTTCCGGAAGTCATTTTCGGCGAAGGCAAATCGACGAACGTGATTGTGAAAATTCTGCAGGCTCAACAGCAGGCCGGGCAGGACAGTCTGGTAACGCGGATTCGGCCTGACCAGGCGAAAACAATCCAGGCGGAATTCGACAACATCATCTGCAACGACACCGCGCGCACAATTCGCCTGCACCAACCATGTGAAACCCCCGTTTCCAAAGGCGGACCGGTGATTGTGATCACCGCCGGCAGCAGTGATCGCCGCGTTGCCGAGGAGGCGATGGAAACATTGCGCTGGATGCGAATCGACTGCGAACTCATTCAGGACGCCGGCGTCGCGGGACCTCATCGACTGTTGAGGCACATCCCGAAACTCCAGCAGGCCGCCGCCATTGTCTGCGTCGCCGGAATGGAAGCCGCACTGCCATCAGTCGTCGGCGGATACGTCCCGTGTCCGGTGATCGGAGTCCCCACATCCGTCGGCTACGGCGCGTCCCTCAACGGCATCACCGCCATGCTTGCCATGCTCACCTGCTGCGCATCCAACGTTGTTGCGGTCAATATCGACGCCGGCTTCAAAGGCGGCTACGTGGCGGGCCTGATTGCTTCCCGCGCTTGCACGATCACTTTGAGTGACTCAGACAACCGTGAATCGAAGCAGAGCCTCATCTTCCTTTGACGAAGACTTCCGACATTTCTGACTTCGTGAGCCTCGACCACGGAAAAACACCCTCGAAAATGCCGAAACAGAAAAACCACCTAACTCAGTTCCTCAAACATGCAGCGAGGGAGTCCGGTTCCCGCCAATTTGAACCGAAGTTGAAAGCGGTTCTCGCGTTGAGAACTAGTGCCGCTCTGGTTTTGAAAACAAAACTCGCACGTCGAGAGACCCGCAAGTAATCGGTGAGTCAAGTAACTGCGATGATGCCCCAAGCTCGATATCCTGTTGATCGCCCACTCGCAGACGCCAGCGTCTTCGTTCCTGATTGAACGACATCCTAAATGATTCGAGAACCGAGAATGTCCCAATACTATCTCCTTTGTTCATTCGGAATTCCATTGATTTGTTTAACCCGATTGCGATAACTGATCCGCCCCGGATGTTCCCTTTGCTCCCGCAGCAGCGATAAGAACAGCATCCAGGGAGTGAGTGTCTTGTGGTCCGCCAGCAGACCGAACCAACGCATTCAAACGATTGGATACTTCCGTTAGACCCCACTTGTTTCGCATTTTCGCTGCAGATTCCGCTGCTTCAAAAGACGATTGGACGTCATGATGATTGTGGCGTCCTGTTTGTGACTGGAATAAGACATGGAAAGATTGTTTCTGTTGCACATTCCGAAGCCCCGCGTTAATAACGTCGCGAAGATCGGATTCGTTAGGGAAATTGCATGCAACTGGTGTCGGCAGTCGCACCAATTCGCCGTCGAAACGAATCCACCAGCTCAGTTCCATCGCCTGTTCCGGTTCGCAATCAAAGAAAAATGTGGAAACTGATTGCCTTACGTCCACGGTCGCTTCGCCAGGCTTTCGCCATTGTTGCAACT
>JANOUN010001463.1:0-1884 GCA_031416875.1 Planctomycetota bacterium
TGGCAAACTCAGCCAGGCTCAAAGTCGAAATGTCATCTGCACAGGGAGCAAGGTTCAAAGAGTCCAACGCTCACATAATCGATCAAACATCTTCAGACAGACAACAGACACTTTTTGTTGAGGCAAAGGCACTATGAGCAGTATCCGGATCATCAAGGCCTGCGAGTTAACGCCTGAGCAGACTTGCCATTGGCAGGAAATTGCCTCTGCAAAGCGATATCTGCAATCACCATTTTTGCAGCCCGCCTTCACCCGCGCGGTGGCGCATGTGCGGGATGACGTGAAGATCGCTTTGATCGAGTCGCAGGGGGAGCTTCAGGGAGTCTTCCCATTTCAGTGTGGATCTCGCGGTTTGCTTCGAAATGTGGGCGGTCGATTGTCAGAGTTCCATACTCCAATCGTCAAGCCCGATTTCGCGCCGGACATTCCCGAACTGTTGCGGGCCTGCGGTCTGTCGTGGTGGCAGTTTGACCATTTACCCGCGACGGATTCTCCATTGGCAAAACATGCCTGGGGGACAAGTACCTCTCCCTTTCTTGATCTCGCTGATGGCTACGACAGCTATGTGAAGGAACGCAAAGCGGCAGGTTCTTCCATGAGTCAGGCCCTGCGGAAGGGGCGAAAGCTGGAAAGGGAAGTCGGACCACTTCGATTCGAATACCAGACAACATCCGAGGAGGCTTTCCTGGCACTCGTCAGCTGGAAAGACGATCAGCACCGACGCACGGGACGGTTGCGAGTCATGCAGTATGACTGGTTGCTTCAATTGCTTCGTTATCTGAAAAGCGATCACGCCACGAATGACGTGGGACTCTTTTCAACACTCTATGCCGGAGACAAACTGGCCGCTGTCCATCTGGGATTGCGAAATGAATCAGTCATTCATCTCTGGTTCCCCGCCTATGCTCCGGAACTGAAAGAGTACTCACCAGGCCTGATCCTGCTGCTCCGACTCGCCGAGGAAGCTGCAGCCCGGGGTTTGGTTCGTATCGACTTTGGCCGAGGTTCAGAGCGGTACAAGTCCAACTTCAAGTCGGGCGAGATTGTCCTTGCCGAAGGTGCCATCGACCTGAGACCGGTCTCCGGTCGTTTGCGAAAACACTGGTATCATACCAAGCGATGGTTCAGGAATTCGAGATGGAAGGAGCAGTTCGAATGGCCGATGGAAGTGACTCGCCGCCTGCGACAAAAGCTGGCCTTCGAATGAATCCCTGATCGAGAGCGTTGACTCTGATCGATTCAATGAACAGGCTGATTTGCCGATTCACAATGAGATTCGTCGTTCAACTTCATGCTTTATTCTGGAAGGATTGTTGTCATGTTAAGTCACGAAATTGTCGCGTTGCTGCTGTGCCCACAGTGCCGCCGGGGTGGATTGGTTGTTTCGTGCGCAGAGGCGAATGGACGATTGCGCAGCGGGAGTCTCATATGCAACTCATGTCTCGCGACATACGCCGTGGAGGAAGGAATTCCGCATCTCAAGCCGGGAGTGCTGGAGAACGATCCCGAATGGGAGATTTGGAGAAATCATCTCGACGGGTTTGCTGCGCGCCGGGCTCTTCGCAGCACCTTCATGAGTGCCCCGCGTGAAGAACGCTGGTCGCAGAAAATGCAGGCATTCGGCGATTTTGTGAATGTGCCGGATGGTCGGATTCTGGATGTCGGTTGTGGCCCCGGAGATCTCCGGAAGATACTCGATCCTAAACGTGTCACGTATTTCGGCATTGATCCGCTGCCGGTCGAAGAAGTGGAAGGATTTCCTTTTGTGTGCGCGGTCGCGGAGTCGATTCCGTTTCAAGCCGGCACGTTCTCCAGCGTGGTTGTGCGCTCGGCACTTGATCACTTCCGCGACTTGAATGCGTTCTTTGAAGAAGTCTCGCGAGT
>JANOUN010001464.1:0-4803 GCA_031416875.1 Planctomycetota bacterium
GCCAGCACGGCTATACCGCGCGCGGTTGAGGATGGCACATTCGTTTAACCGCGTGGGCAACGCCCCGCGCGTGGGAATCCATCTAGCGAGACGCTGGTCACGCGGCCCGCTGGGCACGCGGTTAAACGAGCAAATGCCAACCGCTTGCGGTGTACCTGCCGCTCGAATTCACGCTTCGATTGTTGCCGCGGCACAGACGAATTCGAGACGTGCGGTCACCTTGGTGGCGTTGGTGACTGCATCGCGCACCATGACTTTGCCCTTCAGATAGAAGGCATTGGCAAGGCGTGCGGTGAGTTCTACATGCAGCTCGATCGTTTCACCGGGGCGGATCATTTTGCGGAACTGCACGTTGTTCAGACGTGTCACCACCGGAACAGCATCGGTGCCGGTGGGGACAAGTCTGGAAATCAGGACAGCTCCTGCCTGAAAACAGGCTTCGCACTGCAGTACACCGGGAAACACCGGAAAATTCGGGTAGTGGCCCTGAAAAACCGGCAGCTCGGGTGTCAGGATTTTGCGCGCAATAATGTGCGTATCGCTGATTTCAGTGACTTCGTCGAGCCACAGAAACGGATCGCGATGCGGAATGCACGACTTGATTTCGTCAGTGTTCACGGGCTCTGCTACAGCTCAATCTTGAGTTCTTCGATTTTGCGATAGAGACTCGACAGGCCCAGCTTCAAACGGCGAGCCGCCTCTTTCTTGTCGGGGCACTGACGCAGCACGCGGGTGATGTGCAGGCGTTCATAATGTCGCAGAGCGGATCGCAGGTCATCCGTATCCGGAAGAGCTGAACCACCGCCGAGCAGATCCGGAGGCAGATCGTGCGGCTGAATTTCTTCGCCTTCGCACATCATCACGGCGCGTTCGATGGCGTTGTCCAGCTGGCGCACATTGCCTTTCCAGTGAGCCGCCATCAGGGTGCGAATGGTTTCGCTGGTTGCACCAGACACGCGTTTGCCCATTGCGTCCCGATTTCGCACGATGAAGTATTCCACAAGTTCCGGAATGTCATCCAGCCGCTCACGAAGAGCCGGGATGCGGATTTTGACACCGTCCAGGCGATAGAAAAGATCTTCCTGAAAATTGCCTTCGGAAACTTCATGGCTGAGATCGCGTGAGGTCGCGGCGATAATCCTCGCCTGAACTTTGACGGCCTTCGTACCGCCGACCGGAGTCACTTCCTGATACTCAATTGCCCGCAGGATTTCTGACTGCGTGCCTGGCGGAAGTTGAGCCACTTCATCCAGAAAGACGGTGCCTGTGCCAGCCATGCTCAGGACGCCTTCCTGACCGTTTTTCGTTCCGAACAGTTGTGCTTCAAGCAATTCGACCGGGCGAGTTCCGCAACTGACCGCAAGAAATTTCTCTTCCTTGTTGGGGCCAGCCACGTGAATTTCGCGTGCGAACAGTTCCTTACCGGTGCCTGTTTCGCCAACAAGCAGCACGTTGGAATTTGTGGCCGCCACTTTGCGAATGGTCTTGAGCAGATCCTGCAGCGCCGCGCTGGATCCAACCACCTGATCAAAGCCGGCGCTTCGCGCCAGGTCTTTTCGCAGCCGCTGATTCTCGCGATACAGATCCTGAAACTTGAACAGACGCTGCAGACGTTTCACCAGTTCTTCAAACCGAACTGGCTTAACGAGATAGTCGAAGGCACCGGCAGTGAACGCTTCTACGGCATTTTCCACCGTCGCGTAGGCGGAAATGATGAGCACAAAAATGGCGGGATTGATGCGATGCAACTGACGCAGCACTTTCACACCGTCGCCGTCCGGAAGCTGGATATCGCAGATGGCGACATCGTAATCTCGCTCCTGAGCGACTCGAATCGCTTCTGCAGCAGTGGCTGCCGTGCGAACTTCAAATCCTTCGCCCATCAGGAATTCGGCGAGTGTTTCGCGAATGATGGGTTCGTCTTCGACAATCAAAATCGACTTACGCTGAGCAATAGTTCCCGACACGGCTTTTCAACTCCGGACATGGACAGTGAACATACAACATAACCGGATCAAACGAAGGACGGTCCCTGCCCAAATTCGAATTCCCAGTCTCTAAGAGGAGCGGCAGAAATGAATCTACCGTAGCTGAATTCGCAAGAATTCAGACCTCTTGCTCGAACAACTGAATTCTTGCGAATTCAGCTACAACTTTGGGAAGAAACTTCCGACCGCTCGCCTAAGAACTGCGGATGATAGCGATTTCCATTCGCCAAACGAAGCTATTCGACGTTTTCGTTGATCTTTTTCAGCCAGCTGTGGGCAAAAGCCCCCGCAAGTGCCATCAGATTCTGAGAATTCTGGCAACATCCACAGCCCGATTTTGGCAAAGAGTGTCATCGGAGTAGACTCCCCGCGTGTCCAGAAAATGCCCGGAAGGGCCATTTGTCGTTTCACTCAGCCTCAGCGAATTGCCATGCACACTTCAAAACTTGTCAATAATCTACAACCGTCTGAGACGCTGGCGGCCGCCGCAAAGGCGCGTGAGCTGCGAGCCAAAGGGATCGACGTGCTGGAATTCACCGTCGGCGAACCAGACTTTATTACGCCACAGCACATTCGAGAAGCCGCAAAAGTCGCAATGGATGCCGGACATACCCGTTATACAGCGGCCACCGGAATTCTGGAATTGAAAGTGGCAATCTGTGATGCGTTCAAACGTGATCATGGAGTGACTTACAAGCCGTCCGAAGTCACAATTTCCAACGGAGCCAAACACTGTCTGCACAATGTGCTTGTCGCTTGCTGTGAACCTGGCGATGAAGTCATTATCCCGACTCCGTATTGGGTGAGTTACTCGGCTCTTGTTGAGTTGGTGGGTGCAAAACCCGTGATGGTGGAAACGACCGAAAAGGAAGGATTCTGTCTGTCTCCCGAAAAATTCCGCAAGGCCATCACGCCGAAGACGAGGCTGATGATGCTGAACAGTCCGAGCAATCCGACTGGTGGCGTCTATCCGGTGGAGGTGCTGGAAGGGCTGGCCAAAGTGGCGGTCGAAAAAAACATCACCGTGCTGTCGGATGAGATTTACGACAAGTTGATTTACAGCGGTCACACATTCAGGTCGTTTGCTTCATTTGGAGACGAAGTGAAGCAGCGTACGGTGATTGTGAACGGGGTCAGCAAAGCGTATGCGATGACCGGCTGGCGAATTGGCTGGACGCTCGCGCCGGAAAATGTCAGCGCTGCAATCAATAAACTGCAGAGCCAGCAGACCTCCAATCCATGCAGTGTCAGCCAGTACGCCGCACTGGCCGCGCTGAACGGGCCTCAACAATGTGTCGCCGACATGTGCAAAGAATTTGCCATCCGTCGTGACTATGTGACGGCACGTCTGCGGGCGATTCCCGGGATTACGTTCGCTGAACCCGGCGGTGCATTTTATGTGTTCTTTAACATCAGCAGCTACTACGGCAAGCCGGTCGGTGGTGGTCCTGCGGTATCAAATGCGACGGAATTCTGCACGGCGCTGCTGGAACGAGCCCATGTTGCGATCGTCGGCGGCGATGCCTTCGGGGCTCCCGGTTACGTCCGTCTGAGTTTCGCGGCATCAATGGAAACACTGATGAAGGGTCTTGATGCGATCGAGAATTTCCTGAAGGCGTAAGCTGTTCGACCCGAATATGACAAATTGTGTTCGGTTTCTTGTGGTCGTCCCACGTGCTCCGGTTCGCCTTACTGCTGCCAGTAGTTTCGGTCGAGCGTACGATAATTAATGGCTTCGCTCAGATGCACTGAACTGATGGCATCGCATTCTTCAAGGTCGGCGATCGTGCGACTGACTCGCAGGATTTTGTCGTGGGCGCGAGCGGAAAGACCCATTTCTTCCATGGCGTGTTGCAGCAGATTTTCCGCATCTGGCTGCAGTTTGCAGTGCTTACGAATCTGAGGCGGTTTCATCTTGCCGTTGACGCGTGTGGATTCGCCCTGAAATCGTGCGGACTGTCGCCTTCGCGCGGTGACGACGGCGTCGCGCATGGTTGCACTGGACGTGCCTTCGGTCGTATCGGCCAGTTCTCTGAAGGGCACCGGGGGCACTTCGATATGAATATCAATGCGGTCCAGCAAAGGCCCGCTGATCCGACTCAGGTAGCGTTCGATCTGCAGAGAGGTGCAGTTGCAGCTGCGTTTCGGATCACCACGATACCCACACGGACAGGGATTCATCGCCGCGACCAGCATCACACTCGCTGGAAACGTCACGCTGCCCATGGCCCGCGAAATGGTCACGTTCTGATCTTCGAGCGGTTGACGCAGGACTTCCAGTGTTCGCCGATTGAATTCAGGCAGTTCGTCCAGAAACAGAATTCCGTTGTGCGACAGACTGATCTCACCTGGCTGCGGAATGCTTCCGCCACCGACAAGTCCGGCTTCACTGATCGTGTGATGAGGTGACCGAAACGGTCGGCGAAGCAACAGCGGCTGGCCCGGTTCCAGCTGAGCGACCGCACTGTAGATTCGCGTTGTCTCAAGACTCTCTTCGGGCTCCAGTTCCGGCAGGATCGTGCAAAGTCGCTGCGACAGCAAGGTCTTGCCGGTACCGGGTGATCCGATCATCAGCAGATGATGACTTCCAGCGGCTGCAACCGTGACCGCCCGTTTGGACATCTCCTGGCCTTTGACATCCACGTAGTCGATCTCATAGCCTCCGAAGTCCCTGCGCGCATGGTCCCAACTGAAGACGACCGGTTCCAGAGGCAACTGCGCCGTTAGAAAACCAACGGCTTCAGCCAGCGTGCCGACGGCGATGACGTCGATCCCATCGACGACGGCCGCTTCCATCGCGTTCGCGGCGGGCACT
>JANOUN010001465.1:0-4848 GCA_031416875.1 Planctomycetota bacterium
TCCGGTTGATCAGAAATCATTTACGTTGCCACAGCCTCAGTCGATAGCCATTCTTGGGTCTACGGGATCCATAGGGACAAGTTGCCTTGACGTCATTCGCCAGCATCCTGAGCGTTTGCGCGCGACCGGGCTGGTTGCTCACCGCAGTGTCGAACGACTCTGTCAGCAAGTTGCTGAGTTTCGCCCGGCATGGGCGGTGATTGGCGCTGAAGACATCTCGGTTCCTCCACAGGCGTGTCAAGGGATTACCGAGACCACCTGGCATCAGGGGCTCGAAGCTGTCGCGGCGATGATCCAGAGGTCAGACATCGATACGGTCGTGTCCGCGATGGTCGGAGCGGCCGGACTTCCTGCCACCTGGGCAGCGGTCGATGCCGGAAAACGGGTCGCCCTGGCGAACAAGGAATCATTGGTTGTCGCAGGTTCTCTGATTATGGAACGTGCTGGTCAGACGGGGGCGACCGTGATTCCCGTGGACAGCGAACACAGTGCAATTTTTCAGTGCCTTCAGGCGGGACGGCGCGAGGATCTGGAGCGAATTGTGCTCACAGCCAGCGGCGGACCGTTCCGTGGCTATACCCGTGAACAGCTCAAATCTGTCACGCCGGAGATGGCGTTGAAGCACCCCACCTGGAATATGGGGCCGAAAATCTCGATCGATTCTGCGACAATGATGAATAAGGCGCTGGAAATCATTGAAGCTCGATGGCTGTTTGGGCTTCCGGCTGACAAAATCAGCGTCGTGATTCATCCGCAGTCATGGATTCATTCGTTGGTTGAGTTTCGGGACGGTTCTGTGATTTCGCAGAATTCTCCACCGGACATGCGGTTGCCAATCCAGTATGCTTTGCTGTTTCCGGATCGTCCGGAGAGCCCGGCACGGAAGACCGACTGGACTCAAAGGCAGACGTTTGAACTGATCCCGCCCGATCTGGACGCTTTTCCGGCGTTGCGGCTGGGATTTGAAGTCGCGGAGAAGGGCGGCACCAGCGGTGCCGTTCTGAATGCCGCAAATGAAGTGGCGGTTGCCCGGTTCTTAAATCGGGAACTGCCGTTTCATCAGATCACATGTGTCGTAAACGATATTTTAAACCACCATGAATTCGATGCCCGGCCGTCGCTTGAGCAATTGCTCAAGGTCGATCGTCTGGCTCGGGAGGAAGCAGCTCGGTGGAAGACCTAGCATTTCAATTAGTCGCCGCAGTGGATTTTGGCGGCCTGTTTACTAAAGCCCTGAATGTTCTGTCTGTGGCTCTGGGGCTGGGACTCGTGATCTTCTTTCACGAACTCGGTCACTTTGCCGTGGCCAAGTGGTGCAACGTGCATGTTGAACGCTTCAGCATCGGCATCGGTCCGATTCTGTGGAGTCGTCAGAAGGGTGAGACAGAATATGCGCTGTCGGCACTTCCGTTCGGGGGCTACGTCAAGATGCTCGGGCAGGACGATATGGACCCGAACCAGATGACAAGCAGTGAGATTGCCGAAAATCCGCGATCGTATTCTGCGAAATCCGTTCCGCAAAGGATGGCGATCATTTCGGCCGGTGTCATCATGAACATCATCACTGGGTTCATGTTCTTTACGATCTGCTACTGGTATGGCGTGGACGAACCGTCGCCGGTTGTAGGAAATGTGGTTCCAGGTTTTCCTGCGTGGATTGCGGGAATGAAAGATGGCGATCGCATCGAATCCATCAACGGCGAAGAAATTCGCAGTTTCGGCGATGTTTTTCAATCGGTTGTACTTTCGACCGGCGATGTTCGGCTTCAGGGGAAGCATCTCGACGGCTCAGCGTTTGATCTGACGCTCACGCCGGATCGCGGAGCCTCAGGACGATCTGTCGGACTGCAATCGGCACCGACGAACACGATCAGCAAAGATCTGATTAATGCTGACGATATCGCGATCGCTGGATTCCCGGCAGAACGAGCCAGGCTCGTGAATGGCGATGCAGAAGTACCCTCACCCGTAACTCCGGCGGCCCAGAATAGTGCGGAGAACGCTGAAAAATCCGACAAGCCCGAAGTGCCTGTCACGCCTTTTCGTCCAGGTGACAGACTCATTGCATTGCAGTCAGAACCTGTAAAGACTTTCGTTGATCGAAATCGCCTGACCGCGAAGCATGCATCAGAGGATCTGATTTATACGTTTGAACGAACGACGAAAAGTGATGATGCGTCGGTGCCGGCCACAACGACGGAAGTCAGAATCACGGTACCTCCCGACAATGTGCGATCCATCGGACTGTGGATGGCGATGGGGCCGGTGCGAGCGATTCGCAAGGGTTCGATTGCAGAAACAGCCGGACTGAAAGTGGGAGACATTATTCTGTCCGTCGATGATATGGCGATGGGCAGTGATTATGATCCCGTTCGCCTGCCGACATACTTCTCCGAACAAGCTGGCAAAGTCGTGCGCATCAAGGTCAGCCGTCAGGCGGCCGCTGCGCCCGAGCAGCATGAACTGGAGATGGTTCCGACTGACGATCCCGGCTGGACCGAGACTCCTCTTTTTCAGACCAGTCCGTTGTCAATTCCAGCAATTGGTGCGGCGTTTCAGATCTTCCCGAATATCGCGAAGGTGGTGCCCGGTTCCGAAGCTGAGAAGACCGGACTCTTTGCGAAGGGACAGAAGATCACCAGGATTGAACTTGTCGAAGCTGAAACGAACACGGATGTACCCGGTGCGGCAAAGACAAAGACGCCACCACAATTGATGCTGAATGAACTGAAAGAAAAACAGCCAGGCACTAAAGAAGATATCAATTGGGCATGGGCATTCGACTCGATTCAGTACTCACCGGACAGTCAGATCAGGATTTACTTCGATGATGGAAAATCTGAGAAGGCAGAATTGCTGAAGAACGTCGAAAAGGTCCCGGACTGGTATAGCTGGACACGCGGCATCGCGGGCTGGGAGCCTGCCGTTGAATTGCAGAAAGGTGACTCCTTTGGAGAAGCCGCGTCGCTCGGATTGCGCAAGACACGCCAGACCGGAATCAGCATTTACATGACACTGCGCTCGTTGTTTCGCGGCGATCTGCCCGCCGATTCTTTCAGCGGCCCGGTCGGAATTTTGTCCATCGGTTATCGTGTGGCCAGCCAGGGAATGACCGACCTGTTACTGTTTCTTGGCTTCCTGAGCATCAATTTGGCGATCCTGAACTTTCTGCCGATTCCGGTGCTGGACGGAGGACACATGGTGTTTCTGATCTGGGAAGGCGTGACCCGTCGCAAACCCAGCCCGCGTGTCATCGGCTATGCCCACGCCGCCGGCTTGCTCTTCATTATTTCCTTATTCATGTTCGTGATGTACATCGACTTGTTTGTCAACAAGTTTATGAGCGCCGCCAACTAATCGCCATGACTGACGATACCTCTCCACAATTCCCCTTCACTCGACTTCGTCGCAATCGTCGCGCTGCGTGGTCACGAAGATTGGTTTGCGAGAACGTACTCACGGTCAATGATTTGATCTGGCCGGTGTTCGTGGTGGAAGGGACCAGCCAGGAAATACCGGTCGCCTCGATGCCTGGCGTGACGCGATATTCGATCGATGTGCTGGTCGGCGAGGTTCGCAAAGCGGCCGAACTTGGCATTCCGGCCATCGCAATTTTTCCCGTCACGCCACAGGACAAAAAAACGGCCGATGGCGAAGAATCCTGCAATCCGGAGAACCTGATCTGCCGGGCCATGCGTGCGGTGCGGGATGCGCAGATTCCGATCGGACTGATTGCAGACGTCGCGCTCGATCCGTATACGACTCACGGCCAGGACGGCCTGGTCCGCAGCGGTTATGTTGTGAACGATGAAAGCGTGGAGGTACTCTGTCGCCAGTCGGTCAATCAGGCCAACGCCGGCTGTGACATCATCGCGCCTTCGGACATGATGGATGGTCGAGTCCGGGCGATTCGTAACGCACTGGATGCAGCGGGGCATCAGAACGTGCAGATCATGGCCTATGCCGCGAAGTATGCATCGGCATTTTATGGCCCGTTTCGGGAAGCCGTAGGTTCTGCGAAGAATCTGGGCGGCGGAGACAAACGCACCTACCAGATGGATCCGGCAAACGCCGACGAAGCCATTCGCGAAGTCGCTCTCGACATCAGCGAAGGTGCTGATATGGTGATGGTGAAGCCGGGAATGCCTTACCTGGATATCGTGTTCCGCGTCAAGCAGGCGTTCGGGGTCCCCACGTTTGCCTATCAGGTCAGTGGTGAATATGCCATGATTTCCGCAGCCGCAAACAACGGCTGGCTGAACCGTGAATCCGCGATTCTCGAAAGTCTGCTCTGCTTCAAACGCGCAGGTGCTGACGGCATTCTGACGTACTTTGCGGTGGAAGCTGCGAAGCTGCTGTCGTCGCCTGCACTCAACAAGTGACATGGAACTCAGGCTGCCATGAGCGACGTCACCAGACTCCTGACAGCAATGGAAAATGGTGACGCTCTCGCAGCCGAACAAATGCTGCCGCTCGTGTACGCGGATCTGCGACGATTGGCCGCAGCTCGAATCTCGAATGAACGTGCACCGCAAACGCTGCAGGCCACATAGACGGCCTGAACCATTCTTTGCATATCGACGTTGGTGTGATGATCACCACAAAGCTACACTCTTGACAGGCGAACACCGGGTTGGTGCGTGTGAGTTGAGTCGTTCGTGGAATCAACGGGTAGATCAAGCACGTGGTCGGTTGTTCGGAGGTCCGACGCCCAATGGCACTCGATTTCATCTATCAGCCGGTACGCGTTAGCGTCCGGTTTACACAGAATGACGTGGAAAACCGGGTGCTAGCGGTCTGTTGATTTAATACCAACCCGAAGCGCCAGCGAGGCTGAAATGGCTGAAT
>JANOUN010001466.1:0-3415 GCA_031416875.1 Planctomycetota bacterium
AGATCAAGCTGGATGTGCAGGACGATTTTGCGTCGCTTACAATCCTGTCCGGAATCGTCGGCAAAGACGGTGTGCGGTACGCCTGGTTTCGCAACAAGGCGACAGACAAAGTGAATCCGCTGAAGGAAGGCGACAAACTCACCATTTCTGATGTCTCCGCCGAGATTATTTCAATCACGGATCGTTATGTCACAATGAAAGACGGGGAAGGTCTTTGGAAACTGAAACTCGGCGAGGGTTTGCGTCAACGCCTGCTGATCGAACCTGCAGAGAAAACCGCTGCGCCGGTAACGCCTGCTGTTGAATCGCCTGTCCCGGATACGCCGACACCTGCAGTACCCGCCACTGAAACGCCGGCAGCTGAAACGCCGGCTCCTGTAACGCCCACAGTTGAATCGCCTGCGCCGGGAATGCCTGTCCTGGAAACACCCGCCACGGAAACACCCGCCACGGAAACGCCAGCTCCTGTCGCTCCGTGAAGGATCTCCGATTTCAAGCTGACGGTTCCTGTGCTTCGTCGGGGATTTTATTCGTCGAAATCGAGTTCTTCTTCCGACAGGTCGTCGTCAACGTTTTCATCCGTCAACTCAAATCGGCCTGACTGCCAGACGGCTCCGGGAACGTCGGTGTAAGTCTCTTCGCTTTCCAGGATTTCCGGCACCAGTGCCGGGATTTGGTAACACAGTGCCTGAAAACGAAGGGCGACTTCGCGGGCGATGTCTTCCGATTCGGCGAGCACTCCCCATTCTGTGATATAGGTTGTCCAGTCTTCCTGCCCGCTGAGTCGCTCGGGATCTTCGTTCCACGTTTCATCCAGTGGCTGGTGCACCAGACATCGATACAGCCGCACATTTTCAATCGGTTTCTGATCGGTGGATTCGCGCCGCCACTGGAACCAGGAATCCGGCATCAGGCCCGATCGCAGCAACCGCGATTCCACTCGGGCCACCAGAGCCTCGTCATTCAATGCCTCCTCAGCCACCACACACAGCCGCTGCAGAAGTTCTGCGATCCCCGTTGAAGACAGGAAATCGACCTCAAACAACGGCGTTTCCATGGCAGTTGCGAGATGCGGCTGAACGCCAGGCACGTCGCCCAGTCGAGCCTTTGCTGCCGATCGCATCAATTCCAGATGCCAGCCAGTCGATTCGGCAAGAAGTTCTTCCAGATCCATGCACTCCAGGCAGAGTTTAAAATCACCCTGTTCGTAATGACAGACGCCGCGATAGTAGTTTGTCCACAGATTGGGACCGGCCAGTTGTTCAAACTTGTCAAGGTATGTCAGCGTGGCATCGAATTGCTTCAGTCGGAACGCCAGCATCGCTGCATCAAACGCAACCTGCGAGTCACTGCTGCCTTCCCGCAGACTTACATCCAGTACATGCAACGCGTCGCGCGGGCGCTCGGTATTCGAATAGAGATCCGCCAGCCGCCGCACGATGTTACCATCGACTCGATCCAGGCGAAACGCTCTGGCAAAGCAGCGTTCCGCCTCGCCTTGATTGTCCTCAGCCGCGAAATGATCTCCCGCCCTCAGAAAGTTGCGAGGCTTCGTGGCGTCCAGTTCCAGGGACTTGCGAAACAGCTGCTCCGTGCGTTCGGTCGTGATTTTTTCCGCAAGCGATTCATTTGGGCAGCCTCTCAGGGCATCACCGAGCACTCCGAGCACCGACAGTGCGACCGCGTTGCTGCGATGCGGTGCGGCCAGAGCATTGGCCCATTTCCAGACGGCCTCACCGTCCTCACCGGCGCCGACCAGATACCCCATCAGATGCAGCAGCCCGCAGGCATCTTCCTGATGAGTCGCGTCCTCCGCACCAATGGCCAGGATATCCGCGCGGATACTGTCGAATTTTTCCTGCGTGGGTTCCTGCATCAGATCATTCATCCGCATCCTGAACGCTTCGATCTGTTTCGACAACGGTGTCACTGTCTGTCCTGGTTCTTCCGGAGACATTTCGCTGTCATCATCGGTCAGCGGCGGCGTCACAGCACTTGCCGTCGGCGTACTGAGCACTCCCGCACGCCGCGGTTCAGCAGCAATCGCCAGCGGTGACGGCGCATCGGTGTCAAGCAGCAACTGCAGTCGCCGCAATGTCAGATAGTCGTTGGCCGATCGGGCTCGTTGTTCCAGTTGCCGCGCCAAAGTCTCTGCCTGCTTCTGTTGTCCCGACAAGCGTTTGACAGCGATCAGTCGCAGCCGTGTTTCAAACCACAGGTGCGTCCCGTTGCATTTCTGCAGCCGCTGATCCCAGTGACTTAACAACCGAGAGGCCTCGTCCCACTTCTCCCGCTGCACCGCCCGCAAGGCTGCATTCAGGTCGAGGGCATGTTCGAAGACCGGACACTCTTCCGCAGTCGGCATTTGAATGAATTCCGGATCTGCTTCAATAGCCGAGGGCAATCCTGCCGCCAGTCGAATCGTATCCCTTGCCATCAATGTGCGCATCCGTGACTCAAACTTAAGCGACACTGCGTCACTCTGAGTAAACTCCAGCGCACGATCCATGGTGGTCAGCGCTTCGTCGAAGCGTCCGTGCAGGGCTGCCAGCCACGCCAGCTTACTGGTCGCCAGCCAGCGGCGATCACCGCGATCAGACCACGCGCCGTCCTGCTCCATCACCAGCCGACATTGATGCCCGGCGATGTCCGCGTCATCCGCAGCCAGATACACGTCACAGGCGTATTCACGAAAACAGCTGACACAGCCGATCTTGCCCGTCCGCCGACAGATCTGAATCCCGTCCGTGATGCAGGCGTGCATTCCGTCGGAGTTATATCCTTCCAGCTGACCGGTGGCCTCCGCCAGATTTTCATAGGCACAGGAACTCATCGAATACACAAGATAGTCATACTGTTCACGTGAGAAATCCGACTGAATCTGTCGCACCTGCTCTTCGTTTTCCAGAATCGCGATCAGCTCGATCGCACGCTCGCGCATCGTCTGGAATTCGAACAAATACTGCGCCTGATCCATCTGAAAAAAAGTGCCCAGCACATAGGCGTGCGCTCGATGTTCGACTCTCCCGCGTCGACGCAGTTCTCCGTACAGCCGGGAAGAGCTGGAAAACTGGCATTTGGGAATCAAATCTCCCGCACGTTCCTGAAGTTCCTGCAGTTGCTGATCAATCTGTGATTCGTCATTTGATGCCATGATCAATCCTCCTGAATCCCAATGACCAATGTCCAATTCCAAATGACCAGAGATTCATTGGTCATTTGGATTTTGACATTGGTCATTCCCCCACAGTCTGTAGGCCGGACCAAGCGGAGCGCAGTTCCGGCAGTGCATTCAATTGCCGGAACGGCGCACCGCTTGGTCCGGCCTACAATCCGACTTCAGCCATCCTGTCCCCACAGCGCATCGGCGATCCAGTCCAGATCTTCCATCTGCACGTCCGCCGCTTCTTTCCCG
>JANOUN010001467.1:0-4430 GCA_031416875.1 Planctomycetota bacterium
ACCACAACCGTCCGTCCACCCTTCTGAGCAGAAATCCCGAACACGATGTATTCGGCGACAACGTCGCCGACGTTCTGCATCTGATGAATCTCTTCGGGACTGACGATCACCGTATCACCGACCTGCATCGTCACTGTTTGTTCGCCGCACTTCATCGTGACGATGCCGCTCAACAGCACAAACACTTCCTGCATGTCTTCATGGTAGTGCGGCTGAAACGACGAACCGACCGGCAATTGAGCCCAATTGAGCATCTGCACCTGGCCGACCTGAAACTCCCGCTGTGTGGCAATCACGCGTTTGAGCACTCCCGGGTTTTTCGGGTCTTCGTGTGAGGCAGGGATAAAGCCGGACGCAGTTGACGGAATGAAGTTCATGTTTTCGTACACCCAAATTGAAAAAAGCAGACTCTGATGGACATATCCAGACGCACCAGCGTATAGTTTCGACATGATAAAAGTCATCTCAACCACGAATCATCCGGATCGCATTGAACTCGATCTGGCATTGCAGCAGCTTGCTCATTTGAAGGCTGGTGACGAAGTTCACGTGGAAGTGCAGCCAAACGGGACAATCATGATTTCCCCAGGTGGAAATTCGGGGCGGGGTACATGCGTCTCAGAATTGATTGAATCAACGATGGATGCGTACGCCACGACGATGAAACGGCTGGCATGAATATAGACCTCGCGCGGTTGAGGATGGCACATTCGTTTAACCGCGTGGGCAACGCCCCGCGCGTGGGAATCCAGCCACCGGGACGCTGCTCACGCGGCCCGCTGGGCACGCGGTTAAACATGTCAATGCCAATCGGGCACACCATCTATGATTCGCGCACCACCTGCCATCTAATATGTGGCTGAGCGCCCTTGATGACACTCAGCGGTTGGCGGGCCTTGAATTCGGTGTGAATGGAGTCCGCTCGATCCTGCTGCACCGTGCCGGAATGCACGTGCAGCAGATACCGGAGACTCAGCGGTTCTTCCCTGGTGGTTGTGATTGCATTCTTCATACACGGCGAAGCGCATAGCCAGCCGTCGTCGCGGACGTGCCAGCCGGTCGGTTGTCCGGGATTGGACGGATGATCGAAATAGGTGATGCCTTCGATCCGAGTGAAATGGCGACTGGTCTGGCCGCTGTAACTGATCCAGCGCGCAGGTTTTTCGAAAAGATTGCGTTCGGTCTGAGTTCCTTCGCTGCCGATCAGAACGCCTCCACCAAAGACCGCAGAGACGCACGTGGCAACACGCACCGCGAGAAATCCAAAATTCGTCTGCCCGAATTCCAGCGATGCAGACATCGGCATGAAACGACTCTGAAGTTCAATGGTGAACTCGCTTGATTCAGCCAGCGGTCTGACTTCGCAAATCAGTTCCTGTTTGAGCAACGGAGCAGGGTCGTGCCCGTCAAACCAGCCCAGTTCCACCGCCATGCAACATGCATCCTCGCCGTCATCGTAGGCAAGCCACTGCAGCTGGCGAATCACAGCACCGGAGGCGTTTCCCCAGAAATCAGTTCCTGTAACTTTATGATGCGCGAACCAAATCGACTGATGATGATCATGATCCGGCGCGCCCGGATGACCCATACGAGTCAGCAGGGCTCCGGACGGCGCGACGACGGGAAAGAAAAACGGTCGAGGATAATCGGCCCCTGAGTTCCAGCGCAACACTTCGCGGTTTTCAATCTGAAACGAGACCTGATGCGCGGCCAGCGGAATGATCTGACATCGCGGAATACGATTCATGGTCGGGCGTGTCCAGTCAGGCGATCAACAGCAGAGGGCAGCGCGGCGAATCGCAGGGTTTCAGAAATCAGAAATCTCAAGCGCATCCTAATCCGACACTCGCGCGATTGCCAGGCGTTTCGGCATTCTCCATGCTCCAGCTTGTGAGCGAGCGACGCGCAGGCAAGGAAACACTACGCTACAACAAACGTGAAAAATGACCCGTCGCTCGCTGGCGCAATCCGCACGCGCGTGTCGATGCGAAAGTCCAGGGGAGTCCAATGACACAGATTAACATGGGAGCAGCGTAAACAATGACAGATTTTGCACAACGGGCATCCGGGCCAACTCAGGCACACGCCTATCGCAGTGGGCCGCGCATCACGGCATTGGAAACTGTGATTCCGCACGATGTGATGCCAGGGCTGCTGGCGCTGCGAATTCATACGGACGCTGGCACAGTTGGCGGCACTCCGGTGATCGGGCATGGCGAGACTTATTATGTCCCGACCGCCGCGGCTGCCGTCATCCATGACTTCATGGCTCCGCGACTCCTTGGCAGTGATGCCCGTGCGATCGAGAGTCACTGGCGATTCCTCTACGAACGGATGACTGCGTTTGGCGGAACCGGTGCAGAATTGCGAGCCCTGTCAGCCGTCGATCTCGCGTTGTGGGATATTGCCGGGCAACTGGCTGAGCAGCCTGTCTGGCGATTGCTTGGAGGTCCGGTTCGTGATGCCGTCCCCGTCTACAACAGTTGCGGCGGTCCGTTTTATGGTCGATCCAATCGGAAGACTCCGTCCGCATCCGGCTGGCCGGGACATGGAGATCCGGGACAACCCGGACCACTGGAAGACAACTGGTCCAGTATGAATTCGCCCGCCGATCTGGCCGAAGAACTCGTGGCTCTCGGATACAAAGGCATGAAGCTGTGGTCGTTTGATGCTGTCTATCGCCGTCAGGGAGGTCACTATTTGTCGTGGGCTGATATCCGCGAAGGCGTTGCACCGTTCGAGAAAATCCGTGAACGAGTCGGCGACAGGATCGAAGTCATGCTCGATGGTCACGGTTTCTTTTCACTGGCCGCCGCGCGGCGCATTGCGGAGGGTATGCAAGCGATGCGACCGCTGTGGATGGAAGACATTCTGCGTCCGGATTCCATGCATGCGATGGCCGCGTTTCGCGCTCAGATCGGCGTACCGATCGCCGTGAGTGAAATGCTGACCATGGCAGACGATTACCGTCAGATTCTGGAAGCACGAGCCGCGGACTATGTCATGATTGATCCGACATGGGTCGGCGGAATCTCAGCCACGCGACGTATTGCGGAACTGGCTCAGTTGTACAACGTGCCGACACTGATGCACGACTGCACGGGGCCGTTCACGTTGCTCGCCGGTGTCAACGTGGCTGCAGCAAATTCCGGCGTCGCATTTCAGGAGACCGTGCGGGCGCACATCGCGACACTCTATCCGGCACTGATTGATGAAAACGTGACCGTCGTTGATGGATACCTCGCAATTCCCCAACGCTCCGGCATCGGAGCCCGATGGCTGCCGGAACTGTTTGAGGCAGGACATCCGGGTTATCGGCGGTCGAATCTCTGAACCCCACCGTGCCGACCTGTCGGTCGCGCCGTAGTCGCTTACGTGGGGTAAGCTTCCAGCTTGCCATCGCTAAACGGAAACGCCATGTTTCATTGGCAAACTTGACAAGCTGGAAGCTTATCCCACTTTAAATCAACAGAACGCTGGTGCGTGGAGGCTGATGAGACTGTTATTTCCCGGGCGGTCCATACATCTCCGTGACTTGTTTGACGATCAGCGCCAGCGTAATGCAGCCGTAGAACACTCCGCAACCGATGAGCGCGACTCGCCGCCACATCGGTGGCTGAATTTCTTTGGGCAGAAAACGTGTGTTGACGCGCAAAATCTGAAAGGCTCCGACGGCAAGGATCGGCCCCGCAAAGGCACCAAGGATCTTGAACAGGGATAATGCATTGTCACCCATCGACAGCACGACGATTCCCATCGCGGAAAAGCCCAGCAGCAGCCTGGCGTAAACACGGCTGGCGGAAAGACTGTGAACTCCGGGCCAGCCGGACCACAGGACGTCCGCGACAATCCGCGTCAGGCAGTCCGCATTGCCAATCTGCGTGGAAAACAAGATCCAGAATCCGTTGATCAGTGCCAGCACCCAGAACCCGCTCCACAATTGTTCGGCCATATGACGTGCCTGAAACGCACCCGCAGCGTATCCTTCCAGCACGGTCCCCGGCGGCACGATGGCCAGAGCCAGATTCACGTTGAGGAACATTCCCAGCACGCAGCCCATCGCCCACAGGACAGACTGGTCAAGCAACGTGTACTTCCACCAGATCGGCCAGCGACGCAGATTGTCGGCCGTTGGAAGAAAGACGCGGCCGATTGTTGCCAGTTTTGAATTTTCATCCGCCATGATGCCGCCGAACGATCCCATCCAGGCTCCCATACCGAGGCCCTTATCACGGCTCAGGTTTGAGATCGCAAGATTGCCAAGTCCTCCAGATCCGGCCGTGGCTGCGAACGCCGCCAGCAACATGAAGTCAGCCTCCGCCGGCAACCCGTGTGGAATCAGAAATCCCATCGCCGTGCGTTGCCAGATTTCTGCCGGCACGAACAGGATATTGGCAATGATCAGAAAACTGAAAATGAAAATGACCATG
>JANOUN010001468.1:0-2230 GCA_031416875.1 Planctomycetota bacterium
GTCAGCAGCGACAACATGCGAGTGAGCGTATAATTCTGCAGATCCCGCACAAGGGCACGGACGCCCGGCAGCAGCAGGAATAGTTTTTCCGGCCCTTGAAACGCCATCGTGGCCGCCCGGCCGGAAATCATCCAGAACCCGGTGAGCAGGATCAGTCCGACCGGCAAAACGTACGTCCACCACGGTGCGGCTGCGTTCCATTCCAGCAATTTGAACAGGATCCAGTTGACCTCCAGATCCCACGACTGAATCGTCTCCAGAAACAACTCAAGCGTTTTTTGCACGAACAGGATCAGGAGCACACTCGCCACCAGGACAACCGTCAGCGGATACGCGGCCGCCTGCAGCAGGCGATTTCGCAAATCGACGACGTCCGCCGCGAAGTCGCCCATCATTTCCACAGCCAGGTTCAGGCTGTTTGACTGAATTCCTGCACCGATCGCGGAGGCCAGCATTCGCGGCGCACCAATGGATTCCTGCTGAATCAGCTCCGGTAACGACTTGCCCTGACTCAATCCATTCGACAGTGTCTGCATCACACGCGTCAGCCTTGCGCCGCGTCCCATGCCAGCCTGCGCGAGCGATTCTTCCAGCGGCATCCCGGCCTTCACCAGATGGCTGATCTCTTCGGATAACGCCTGCATGTCTTCAAGACTGAGTTCTGACTGGAACATTGAATAGTTTTCTGCCGAGCGGGGGATGTTAATCTTCACGCTTCACGCGGTCTGGAACGAGAAATCAGCCGGAGTGCGTTAGCACCCGGTTTTTGCAGCTCGCGCTCAACGAATCAGGGGATTAACATCCCCCGCTCGCCTGAGCGATTGACCCGAGGACTCTCAAGACTTCCTCGTACGTTGTTTCCCCACTGGTCACAGCGTTGGCCGCCCGCTGAGACAGTGTCTGCATGCCTGATGCCTCTGCGAGGCGAGCCACTTCAGGGGCATCTGATCTGTGCAGAATTGCTTTCGCCACCGCGGGAGAATTCGGGTTCAGTATTTCTGCCAGAACCAAACGCCCGTGATAGCCTGTGGAACCGCAAACCGCACATGCGTTTCGATGAACGCGCTGCGAACCCAATTTGTCTGCCGATCTTTCAGATTCCGGAGACTTCGTTTGAACTGGCAATGAATCACCGGCCTGGTCATGGCAGTTCGGGCAGATGCGACGCAATAATCGCTGACAAATGACGGTTCGCAGTCCACTGCGGATCAGATAAGGTTCCAGCTGCATTTCCAGCAGGCGGGTAATGGCTTCCGCCGAATTTCCAGCGTGAAATGTCGTCAGCACAAGATGTCCTGTCAGGGCCGCCTGAAACGCAGCCTCAGCCGTCGCGGGATCGCGAATTTCGCCGACAAAAATGACGTCGGGATCCTGTCGCATCAGAGATCTCAATCCGGTCGCCAGATCAAATCCGGCGGATGGCCGCACCTGTGACTGAGTTGCACCATCCACCGCAACTTCGATCGGATCTTCCAGACTCATGATGCAACGCGTGCCGATGGAATTCGCAATGATGTCTCGCAGGCAGGCGTACGCCGTCGTCGTTTTTCCGCTGCCGGAAGGTCCCGTGAGCATAATCACACCGGCGGTCGCGGCCAGATGACTGCGGAGTTCAGTCTCTACTTCTTTCGGCAAGCCGAGCTGTGTCAGTGTCTGCAATTGGTCGTTTTCGGCGAACAGGCGAATCGCGGCCTTCTCCCCGTGCAGTGTGGGAAACGTTGTGATGCGAACTTCCGTGCGACTGAATTCGCGCGAGACGCGTCCTTCCTGTGGCACATCCGTGCGATACGTCAACAGTCCGGAAATTACTTTCAGCCGCGCCACAACGCGCGGTGCCAGATCGCGGTCGAACCCTGCAATGGGATGCAGCACGCCATCGATGCGCCACTGCACCAGCAGTGCCGATTCCGTCGGCACCAGATGAATGTCGCTCGCACGAGCGCTCCGCGCCCGGTCAATCAGCAGCGTGACAATGGAAGGCACATAGTCATCCGACGTTGCAGACAGCATTCCGAGCGCTTCGACAAATCCTGCCGCCAATGTCGCCAATTGCATGATGCACTTTCTGTGGAGCCACAACTGCACTTTGAGATAGGGGTAGGGAAGGTTGATTGATTTGAACCTCCCCTCCCACCGAACCGGACTGGCGGATCTCCCGCATCCGGCTCTCCAGTCGATTGTTACTTGTAACAAGATTGACATTCACAAGCATGGGCCATCGCCAGACTGA
>JANOUN010001469.1:0-4591 GCA_031416875.1 Planctomycetota bacterium
GGCGGAATATCGCGCAGCGTACGTTCCAGAGTCGACTCCGCGTTATAGGCGGGCATGACGGCGATGATCCGTGGTTTGTTGCTGGTCTGCATAGTTGACTTTTTTTCAGAGCAGTGGCCCGTAATTTTGAATATTCTTCACGCGCCTGGAAATGAGTCACCGGCGAGCGGCTGGGTGTCAATTCGCTCTGCGAAAGCAACGCAGCTTTCGCGGAGCGAAAGACGACAATGAATCCTCGAATTGTCCTTATTCGTTCGCTGAGTCGCCCGATTCTCCTTCGTCATCATCGTCATCATCATCCAGTTCGACGATTGGTCGTAAAACGACTTTCGGTTTCAACACCGGAGCAGCTTCAGTTGGGATGATGATCGCATGCGCCGCCGAAGTGGAAACTCGCAGCGTTTCGGCCATATAGTCGACGGGCGCAACCTGACCGGTGAAGAGTTCGAACTGTTTCGCTGCCTGACGCACGAACATTTCCACGCCACTGACCGTCGGACAGCCACGTTCCCTGGCGTGCTTGAGCAACAACGTCTGTTCCGGGTTGTAAACCGTGTCGAACACTAACGTCGAGTCTCCCAGCCAATGCTGTTCAAAGGGAGTTTCATCCAGATTCGGATGCATCCCGACCGACGTGCAATTGATCAGCACCTCGCAGGTTTCTGCGCCTCTGTTTTCCCATGACACGTATTGACAACCGAGTTCCGCCGCCAGCGCACGGCCTCGATCACGCGAGCGATTCGTCACCGATACCGCAGCTCCGGCACTCAGCAACGCATGTCCGACGGCGCGTGAGACACCACCTGCTCCGAGGATCAGAACTTTTCGACCGACCAGATCCGTGACACCGCCGGATTTTTTTAGTCCCTCCTGAATCGCCTCCAGCGCCGCCGGAGCATCTGTATTGGTCGCAACCCATTGATCGTTCTGTCGGAAAAGTGTGTTGGCCGCCCCGATCAGATCCGTGTCTTCAGGCATCGAATCGCAAAACTGCAGTATGCCTTCTTTGTGAGGAATTGTGACGCTGTAGCCGCTGATCTTCAGACGATCAAATTCCTTCAGCGATGGCAAAAGCAAATCAGCGGGAATCCGAAGCGGCAGGTAGACCGCATCAATCCCCAGCTTACGAAATGCCGCGTTATGAATGAGCGGACTCTTGCTGTGCGCAATCGGGTCACCGATCACCCCAAACACCTGTGTGTCCTTCGTGATCTTGTTGTACCGATACAGGTTGCGGACTTCGGCATACGACAACTGTCCAGGCGCCAGTTCGCGTTCACGACTGAAGCTGGCATATGTGAACGGTGAACCCGCTCGTCCGCAGAGGATGCGACTGATGGTACCCAGTTCGCCCATGCAGAAGCCGACCGTCGGGATTTCGGCGGCACTCACCATTTCGAGCATGCGGACATTGTCGGCCGGCGAATTTGCCATGGTGACAATCTTGATGACGTCCGCATCACACTGCGCGAGGCGCCGATGGATATCGTATAACTCCAGCGGCGTCTCTTCAAAATTGTGATAGCTGACGATTCGTTTCGTTTGCCCGTAGCGGCGGATGGACTTTGCGACATCATCTTCCAGGTCAACGTATTCCGCCCCGCCGATGATTGCTTCCCGCAGAATCATGAGTCGCTGTTCCTCCGTGCCGAACCAGCGGCCCCGGTCCGCGCGACGACGACAAGTGACGACGACAGGCGTTGGTCGGTCCTTGAGCAGCAGCCCGATATCCGGTCGCTTGCGCATGTAATCGACGCGCAGTTCCACGAGTTCGGCCTTTTTTTCAGCCAGAGCCCTGTGTTCTTCCTTCATGGACGAATGCCGGGTTCGTCCGAGACTTACGCAAATCATGTTCGTTCTAATCCGCCAGGGAGCGTTTTTTCTGCGGCCTGCAGACAAAATGCAGCAGCCAGGGGTGACAACCCGCTTTTGCGAAGTCTAGGACATCAGTGGCCATTCCGTGAGCGTGAAAGCGATGATCACAAAATTTTGGAACCGGATCCTGAAAAACACTGAGGCATGAGGATGGTGAGCAAGCTGGAAACGAGGTTGCTGCCGTTTACTGGAGACGAAGCGGCGATGCGTGCAGAATTGCCGCGCTTCGATTCATCAGAGAAGCCATTCACTCGTGAGCAGGGCTAATACGGATACGGCAGCATCGACCGTCAGACGCCACTTCCAGAATGTATGTACCGCAGAATCGCGGCCGCTGATGGTCTTGATGACCAGTGCGATGAAAATGTTGCAGCAGATGGTGCATCCAAAGAGAATCATCGCCATAGCGATTTTCAGGCCCTGTGGTTGATTCAATCGCACCATCAGTTGTGCTTCCATCCCAAGCACGAAAAGCAGTCCCGCGAGCGTATGGGCCAGCCACCAGAACGCACCCGCAATTCGCACGACTGCAGGCCCATTGCCGAATGCGCTCGCCACCGCCGGGCCGATGGGAATTTGACCGCAAAACGTGCAAACCCAAAGCTGAATCAGAAAGCGACCTTCCAGGAAATAGACCAGAGTGAACAAGAGCAGTAGAAACAAGGGCAACGGAATTCTGAGAGCCCATTGATTTGGCAGCACAACAACAAGCAGAAAGAAGAACGACAACAACGTTCCCGTAAACGCTGACAGCCACGCTTCAATTCTTTCCATCGTGCATTTCTGAGTCATTTGCCATCTTCCAGACACAAGTCCCTGCGAATCGCAGGCTCAGCGGTCGTCATCGGCACCACGGCGTCGCCTGCAATGTAGCCATCTCCCTCCGTCGCGATGAGCCCAAAAGGTGGCCCGCGCGACAAACAGCCCCACTCGCCATCTTCATCAGTTCACGTTCACAAAGATGCCTGTTAACCTCCCGCCTTCGGGCCGTGCAGGTTCAACTCCTGCTCAACGCACTCATAACATAGTGGAAATTGTTCTGAACCAAAAAGACTCGGTTTGTGAGCCATGCGACGTGTTCAGTTGCCAATGAGCCTGAGATTCACTGAAATGATGCATTGTTCACAACCTGACATTCCCCTCTCCTGTCGTTGCGGCAGTGCCGCGTTCCGGAATCCTCAAATGATGCCACGCTTCATTCGCCGTCAGTTCCTGTATTGCCTGTCTTCCGTCGTCATCGGAACCCTGCTGGTCTCTCAGACAGTCACCGCCGATGAAAAATCGCCGGGCATTGAATGGAAGATGCACACGATCAACGATCAGTCACCCTATGAAGCCTGCGGTGCGGCGGACTTTAATGGCGACGGAAAGATGGATATCTTCTGCGGCGATTCGTGGTATGCAGCTCCGAACTGGACAAAGCACAAGGTGCGTGATGTTCCAGCGAGCGGTCCGAATCCGCACTACTATGAAGACTTCGCGGACTGTCCGCTGGATGTGAACGGCGATGGACGTCCTGATATCGTGACGTGTAACTATTTCGGCAAGCGTGTTGGCTGGGTCGAAAATCCCGGCGGCGATGCGACGGCACCATGGACTGAACATGAAATTGATACGCCAGGGAATATGGAGACCGGCGAACTTGTCGACATCAACGGCGACGGGAAACTCGACTTTCTGCCGAACACGGGCAACGTCGTTGTCTGGTACGAACTGACACAGCAGAAGCCTGCCGTCGTCTGGACCAAACATGATCTCGGCAGCGAAGGGGCAGGGCACGGTGTCGGTGTCGGAGACATCAACCGCGACGGTCGCCTCGACATCATCACGCCCAAAGGCTGGCACGCACAGCCCGAAGATGCCGCTTCCAGCGCATGGCCGTTTCATGCCGAATTCCAACTGGGAGCAGCCGGGATATTCATTCACGGCCGCGACGTCGATGGCGATCAGTTGACGGACATTGTCTACGGCATGGGCCACGGCTTTGGTTTGCACTGGCTCAAGCAGACTGCCGCATCCGACGGCAAGCGAGCATGGACAAAACTGAATATCGACGACACATTCTCTCAGGTCCACACGCTGGTCTTTACCGACCTGGATGGCAAAGGCGAACCGGAACTGGTCACGGGCAAACGAGTCTACGCACACGAAGTCGAACCCGGCGACACCGACGCACCCGTTGTCTTCTATTACCAATTCGACCGTGCCGCCGCAAAATGGAACAAGCACACGATCTTCCACGGCGACCCGGCCATCAACGCTCCTAATGAAGCCAAAGACCGCTGGGCACTGAAAGATTTCCCAAAGGGCAGCGCTGGCACAGGCCTTCAGGTGGCCGCAGTTGACATGGATGGCGACGGAGACATCGATCTTGTGTGCCCCGGAAAATCCGGGTTGTATATGTTTGAGAATCTCGGTCGGTGAGATGGCACGAACAATACAACCATTGATCCAATCAGCAGCAGATCTGTCGGAAGCAGTTGGTGGATTTTCCGCTTCAACGACAAATTAAGTGCGCGGCATCAGCACGATGACTTGAGCGACACTGCAATCCGGAGTCCTTTGGATAGATCTGATGCACAGCTGTGGAATACTTCCATTGTGGTTCGTCCTGAATGGGCGACGGAATCCAGCCTGGGCCAACGGCCCAGGAAATCGGCATCGTGATCAGAAACGCCCTGAAAGGGCCGGGGAATCGCGATTCTGGAGCCCTTTC
>JANOUN010001470.1:0-1675 GCA_031416875.1 Planctomycetota bacterium
GGTCAGCATGACTCGTTCAACACCCGGTTCCAGCAAAATGTTGGCGGGCTTTACGTCGCGATGAACAAGTCCCTGCGCATGAGCGGCCGCGAGTCCTCGTGCGACCTGCAGGCTGATTCGCAGCACATCCAGAATTGGCAATGAGCCTTCTCGATCGAGCCGGTCCTGCAGTGATTCGCAGTCCACATACGGCATCACCAGAAACGGCAACTGCCCGCTGGAATCCACATGCAGAATCGGCATGACGTTCGGATGCACGATCGCGGCGGTCGCTCGCGCTTCACGAGCAAACCGCTTGCGAGCCGCAACAACCGACGCCAGATGCGGGGCCATGACTTTGACGGCGACCAGACGATTCAGTTCGTCCTGAAATCCCTTGAGCACAATCCCATGGGCTCCCTGGCCGATGAATTGACGGATCTCGATGTTGCCGAGTCGTCCGAGCGATTCCTTGTTCTGTGAAGGCTGCAGAAAATCGACGATGAAGTCGCTTGGCTTGAGTCTTGAGCCATCGTTGAATTCGCCATCAGTGTCTGCTCCGGAAATCGGCGTCTGAGGGATATGCGTTGATCCACCGTGCCGTGCGGCCGCATGTTCGCCGCTGGTTTCATCGCGCAGAACTCTGCCCACATCGTTCCACCCGGCTGCGTCACTGGCCAATGCTTCCAACTGCTGGCGACAGGCATCGCATTCGCTGAGATGAGCAGCCAGCTGCTCTTCCTGTTGCTCCGACAACTGATCGTTCAACGATCGCTGCAGCAGGGTGGCGTTGCATGGTGAGGAAATGGGAGTCATATGATTTCAGATTTGAAATTTGCAATTTTGCGATTCATTGGTCATTCGGATTTGGACATTGGTCATTTTCCATTTTGGTCATTCTTCAACTTCGGCCACTTTCTTCCTGATCCTGGCCATGATGCGACTGCGTGACATATAGATGCTGCCGGGAGAGACGTCGAGTTCCAAAGCGACTTCATCGACCGGCCGTTCTTCAATCACCGTTGCCCAAAAGGCGCGCCAACTGGTCTCCAGAAATTCGTGACGTACCTGTTCTGCCGCCCAGACAATGAGTTCATGCTGATACCGGCGAATGTGTTGTTCGTCTGGTTTGTCTTCCACGTTCTGCAACTGAGCCACGAGATCGCTTCCGCCAATTCCGCCCGCCTGCTTCCGTTCGCGCGACATGAACCGGATCACCACGTTCCGTGACACGGTGCTCAGCCAGCGTCGGAACGAGGCCGCATTACCGTCATCCTTCCAGCCATCGATCGACCGTGCGATCGTCAGCAGAATTTGCTGCGTGATATCCGGCACATGCCGCTCGGGAACGCCCTTCCGCCGAACCAGTTGATTGAGAAATCCCTCAAAGGCACAGACGAAATCCCGCCAGGCGAGTTCGTTTTGCTCGCTTTTCAGCCTGACGATCAGGCTTTGTCGGGTTTCAAGAGGCGACATGGACGATTCCTTTGGCTGTTGAGCACCGCAGGTTCCTGGTTTCTCACGCCTGTTCGGAAAAGTTTTCGAAGATTTCTGTACGATGGACATTCATGTCCGTCGCCTGGCCGAGAACCACCGTCCAAACAAAGATTATTGTGTGATGCGAGTTAATTACCAATGGGAAGCTGTTTGGTGAGATCTCGGACAAGAATGTCCAAGGTACGGGAATCACAGCGAG
>JANOUN010001471.1:0-2600 GCA_031416875.1 Planctomycetota bacterium
CTGACAATTGATATTGAACGCGGCGTAATGCACAAGCGGGAATTGCGCTATGATGAAACGGTCCTTGACGCAATTGGGCAAAACAGCGTTGTTCTCTGCAATGGCAGCAGCACCGAAGTATTGCTGGACTAGTGCTCGATCAACAATGGATTGATGGGTGGCCGGGGTTGGAGGGCGGCAGCCCGAAACCCCGGGGCTTCCTTCGCTCCGCTCAGTCCAGCCCCGGCCACCCGATCCATCAAGGTACGACTGACCAGGCACTAGTCGTCTGTTGTAGACATCAGATAACGGAGTGGTTATCCGACGGACTCAGTACCACCGCAAACGGGTGGTAGTTTTCCATCCGCACACCGCCATTGTTGAGCAGTTGATAACTAATTCCCCGCCAGTTGACAGCCGTCATTCGCAGAGATTGCAGGATTCCAAAAATCAGAACCCAATGCGTCAGGATGACGCCCGGAAACCACAGCAGTGCCTTCAGCGGTGTGATCCACCGCGTGTCCTCGCCCCGCTTCCGCAGAATGGCACGAATGTAGTATTCCTGCACCGCCGCACAGAGGCTCATTGCGAACCAGTTTGAGGCCAGAATCAACACAGCCAGACATCCTTGCTGAAGCTCTCCACCAGCGATCGCAGCCGCCGCCGTGGAGATGGCCAGAAGATGAATGAGGATCAGTGTGGCAACATGCACCCGAACTGATCGAACGGTGTGGGAGGCCGTATAGCGAATGACGGCCATTTGGCGTGTGACCCAGTTGTGAAACTGGTTCACTGAGATGCTTTCCCGATTGGTCATGATCAGACTTCCAACCAGTTTGAACCTTTGTTGATGGGCATTCAGGCATCGGTGCAAAGTTGCATCGACCGACATAGCTGTGCTCCATGCCGCCAGCAGTCCGATTCGATCAACAGTCGTTCGCTTCATTGCCATTGTTCCGGCCCAGGGCGCTCCCTGAGCCCACATCTCTCTCATGAATCGGGCGTTCCAGAACTATCGAACAAAACTGCCCCATGCAGCGTCCACAGGAAGATACCAGCGGTTTCCGCCCGTAACATCCGCTTTTCCAGCGACGATCGGCCCGACGAGTTCACTGAGCCAGCTGGAATACGGCACCACGTCTCCGTCAATGAACGCCATGATCTCGACACCCGGTGGCAGATCGTTGATGGCCTGTATCAGCGAACTGCATTTGAGGCTGCAGTTGTTCCGCGGATTCTGAAGCACAGTCACTTGGATCCGACCGGACGTCGCCTGAGCCTCAAGCACTTCATTGAACACCGGGTCCTGATCGCTGTCGACCACGACCTGAATCAGGAAGTCCGAATAGTCCTGAGCCAGCAGAGCCCGCAAAGTATCGCGCAGACGAGGATCAGGCCCGCGCAGTACCAGAATGACGGCCGCCTTTGGCAGGTCGTCGGTGTTGGCGGCAGGTTCACGCTGTTCACGGGCAAGATACCGGAACAGTCCCACGGATTCTATGTACTGACGACCGACATCGAAAACTGACAGCACTCCCAGCACCCACAATCCCCAATAGAACATTTCATCCAGCATCACTGTTGCTCCTGCTCTGTGTGAAATCCAACATGAACAACCATGAAAGAATGCCGGGTGGCGGGAAGCACTCGACGTGCAATTCGCTTCCACCAGGAAAATCGATGCATCACATCCTGATAAGCGGGAGGATCACCAAACCCGATGTAGTCCTCGACGCTGTTTCTGGCATCCCACTGACTGATCTCAGTTGCAACGGGGCGCAGGGCAAACTCCAGCCGTGAAGACTTCAGCGGATGTCGCAGATTTGACAGTTTCAGAAACCATGGACTGACAGCGTCAAAGACCAGGCCAGCACCCGGAAATGCATCGCTCAGTCGCCTCAGAAAATTTCGAATCTGTTCCTTCGTAAAGAAATAGAACACGCCCTCCGCGATGAACAACGGCGGTTCAGCGCAGTTTGCACGCACGTGTTGAATCCACTCGTCGTCCATCATCGAGCACGACACCATCGAACGGGCCTCGTCCGCGGGAAAGAATCGTGCTCGCAGGGAAATCACTTCCGGAAGATCAACTTCCAGCCAGGAATTGACATCCTGCCCGATTCAGTAGAAGCGCGTATCCAGGCCGGGGCCGAATTCCACCACGTTTCGCCGCGGCGAAGCCGTCAGAATGTCGCTCACAAGACGATCCATGACATGGGCACGGACGCAGAAGTTTTCCACTTCCACCTGCTTCGAACGAAACCGGTCAAAGTCATAATCGAGCGCTGACACAATGCGCGCGGAATAGGGATCAACAACAATCGGGTGCGGATGAGTCTGTTCCTGTGCCCGAGCCCACAACGGAATGAGCAGAGTTTCCGGAACTCCTTCCAGCTTTGGCTCGACGCGCTGCGAAACGGACGTCATGTGCCTCGCCTTAAGGATGGGTAAATGCTGGACGCTAAAGTCGTGTTTGTGACGAAGCAAGAATGAGTATGTGCATTCTGAATGGACTGACACCTTTTGGGGGGGGCCCGGAAACGAATGTGTCGGTTCTGCGGGATTCAACTTCCGAAAAACCAACGCAGAAGGCTGAACTCGCTGATGGCTGCAACACCTCC
>JANOUN010001472.1:0-8263 GCA_031416875.1 Planctomycetota bacterium
GTCCTTGAGTGGGATCTGGCAGTGTGCGACTGAATTGCGGATTACGCAGGCTTTGCGGACGAAGTTGTGTCGAGTTATTGGTATCCGCCTGCCGAATTGAGATATCAGGGGGAGCAGAATGATGAGAAGATTTTTAAAGTCCACCGTTTTCGCGATATTGTTGGCAGTGCCCTGCCTCCGGGCTGACGGACAGGATACGCCGCGTTACCGCCCTCAACGCCCCACCGTAAGTCCGTACCTGAATCTGTTGCGTAACGACAACGGCCCCGTGCCGAATTACTATAGTCTGGTAAGACCGCAGCTGAACCAGCAGGCGTTTGACAACCGGATTGCCTCCGCGGCCCGATTACAATCACTCTCGATTCAAAAACTCGAAGACATCTCCGCACGAGGCGCAACCGGACCGACGGGCACTGGAAGCGTCTACCGCAACCTGTCGCATTTCTATCCTGCGAAGCAAGCGACTTCGCCGTATCGACGACAGTGATTCACTCAGTGCTCTGTCAGTGACAAATTGATGGGTTGTGTGCCACTGGCTCTGCCCGTGTTCTCCATCGGCATGAAACACTGGCAGAGCCAGTGGCACACATCAAAGTACGGTTGACAGAGCACTGGTGTATCTCTTGAGCGGCCTCGGTCAGCCACAGCGAATCCCGAGCATGATGGAACTCAGGCCACTGCCGATACCGAGGAGTGCCAGGCGGTCGCCGGGAGCTGGAGGATCCTGTTCAAGGCCCATGGACAGGGCCATCGGTAATGCTGCGGCGCCGGTGTTGCCAAGAAGTTCCACGGTAGGGAAGTCGAGTGCGGGGTTGAGCTGCAGGCGTTCCATCAACAGCGTGCGATGCTGTCTGCCGACCTGATGCGTAAAGACGCGTGTGACATCTTCGTTGTTCCAGCCCAGCACTGATTTTGCGCGGCTCCAGGTTTGTTCGGCAAGCTTAATGCCGGCATGCAGCAACGCTTCGGAATCGGTTTCCATTCTGGGCCGACCGTCACCGTGCTTTGTGGATTCTACGCCGCCGGCACATAATCGATGGCCCGTGGAATCAGCAAGGAACGATCCGCCGAGCAGTCGGTGTCCCGTGCGACTGAGCTTTCGATCGCACAGGACAATCGCGGCCGATCCCGATCCAATCGTCAGCGATGCGAACGCGGATTTGATACTCTGCCGTGTCAGTGTCCTGTCTGTTAACAGACTGTCGATCGTGCCTTCGACCAGATCCCGACCGCTTTCTGTGCCCACCACGATTCCTGCTCGAATACGACCGAGTTCAATCTGATCGGCAATGATCAGCATTCCGTTGAGTAGTCCCAGACACGCGTTGCTGACATCCATGACAAGTGCTTCGGCGGGAAGCTGGACTCCATCGTGGACACTCGCTGCTGTCGCTGGCTCCATTTGATCGCGGCAGACAGATCCGTGGATGAGCGCTCCGATATGACGGCGGTCAATGCCGGATTTTTCAAGGGCAGCGCGGGCGGTCGTAATGCTGATCTGGCCGGGCAATGTGCCTGGATCAAAGAAGCGGCGCTCGCGAATGCCGGTCATGAGTTCCAGGCGTCCGGCAGGCAGCGACAATCGTTCGTAGACAGTCGCGAGTCGGCTTTCGATCTCATCCGACGTCACCACATGGGGTGGCAGAGTGTGCGCGACGGCCGCAATGCAGACGTGTTCGTATCGCATGATCACTTTCACTCGTAAAACTCAAATCAACCTTTGTCGATACGACACCGCGAGGGACATTTTTCCGGAGGCGTGCTTATATCGGATCGATGCCACGCTTCGACCTGATCCGATCGGCGATTCCCTCAATTTCCCGCCTGAAGTAACAACGACCACGCCGCAAGGGGACCGTCGTTTTCAGCTGAATTTCGATGTGGGGGTAAGCTTCCAGCTTGCCGAGCATGGAAGTAAAACCAACGTTTTTGAATTTCGCTGACAAGCTGGAAGCTTATCCCACGATTCAACTGACAAGCTGGAAGCTTATCCCACGATTAAGACGACAGCCCCCAGGGCAGTTATGGTCGCGGCGACATCAGCAGACTCACAACCACCACCGAGAAGACCGCGATCAGCATCAGTGCGGAAAATGTCGTGCCGATGACAGACATTGCACGGGGGCGTCTGGGAGCCAGAAAACCCGAGAGGCACAGAATCAGAGCGACGATATTGAGCAACCCGGCACTGGCCGCAACAACCAGCAGCCGAGTCAGCGCAGGCGCATTGGTTCCCAGCTCTTCCAGTTCGTTGCGCGACGACGGCAACTGGTGCAACTTGTAGAACAGGACGCCATACAGTCCGGCGGCGATCAGCGCGAACCCAATCCCGGCCCAGCCCACAATGTTTGCAGCTCCCGGTGATTCCGTCGTGGTGAGGTTAGTTTCGGTAACACGTTGAGTGGACACGTCAGACTTTCAACTGGTTGTGATGTATTCAACTGGCCCACCTTGAAAAAACGTGAATCTGGTGGGGCGGCACTCACATGGCTCGCCGGTGTGCTGCTCAATGGTCAGACGGGGCCCATCGCGCGAATGGCCGTCATAAAGACAAGTGCCGTCGCGAGCACTCCCACGAAGAACGACAGAAAAAATCCAATCACCGCCAGCGAACGCGGCTGTTGTCTCAGGCCGTAAAACAGACACGTGAACAGCGCCACCGCCGTCAGCAGCAGACTGATACCAAGAATGCCCACGATGAGCCACGATTGAAACGAATCCGTCGTCAATGATTTCGCCTGCCCGGTTGTCTGCAGATACCAGATGAGCAGAATCCATGCGGCGTGTCCGCACAGCTGCAGCACGCTCAGAATAAATCCGACAAACCCCGGGCGGTTGCTCATCAGTAACCTGATCGTTTCCCGCAGGGGCACAATCTCGTCAGAATTCGGAGCAGCAACGGCAGCAGTTCCTGCAGGTGGTACGAACCGGGGGCGATGTGCGAGTTTGTTTTTCTTGCCGGAATGACGAGCCACAGTGAATGCGATCCAGTTTAGTCAAAGTCTTCTGCACGCCAGTGGCGTTTTTACGATTTGGAATCAGTTGAATTCCACTTTTGCACAATCTGTGTAGATTATGGAGCATCTGGTCTCGATTCCACAACCTCCGAGAAACCTCAACCATGATTCAAAAAGCAAATTCCGTCCCGCCGGGATACCATACTGTCACCCCTTATCTGCTCATCAAAGGAGCCAGTGACGCGATTGCATTTTACGTCCAGGTCTTCGGGGCTGAGGAAATTACGCGGCTTACAGCACCGGACGGACGCATAGGACATGCGGAAATCCGTATTGGCGAGTCCACAATCATGATTGCGGATGAGCACCCGGAAATGGACTTTCTGGGTCCCCAATCACGTGGTGGCACGACGGTAAGTCTGCTGATTTACGTTGAACATGCCGATGAAGTCTTTAACGATGCACTGCAGCGTGGAGCCAGGGAACTGCGCCCAATCTGCGACCAGTTTTACGGCGACCGCAGCGGCAGCGTGACCGATCCATGGGGCCATGTCTGGTCCATTGCGACTCATCTGGAAGACATCAGTCCAGCGGAACTTAAGCGACGATTTGAAGAACTTTATGCCGATTGATGCCGTGAATCTGACGATTTCATGAGGTGTATTCTTTGACTTCTTTGGTCGCATTGATCTGACCGAATACAGCGGATTGCGTTAACTCTGGCTAATATAGGGTGTCTGCGTTACTGACGGCTCGTTTACGGGCGGCAGCGATTTGCATTCCTTCTCCGATTTTTTCGGCTGGAAAGAACGCAGGAGTTCTCTGACGGTCTCGCCTTGACGATGTCATCTGCGATATCTTTCGGGAAGTTAAATGTGGAAACCGGCTAAGTTTCAATCTGACGGATAATTCTGCGGCGTTTCGTGAAATCGTTTTGAAGTGTTTTGGAGTTGTGTCCATGGCGGGTTCTGTACGGCTGGTACTGGCATTTCACAATCACCAGCCGGTTGGCAATTTTGACGGTGTTTTCGAACAGGCCTATCGCGACAGCTATCTGCCGTTTCTGGATGTGCTGCAGGATTATCCTGAGATTCCATTCGGACTGCATACCTCCGGCAGTCTTCTGGAATGGCTTGAAGTCCGTCATCCGGAGTACATCGATTGTGTGCGGAAAATGGTCGCATCATCGCAGATCGAAATCATCGGCGGGGCATTTTATGAACCGATCCTGTCCAACATCCCGCGACGGGATCGCATTGGGCAGATCCAACGATTCTCAGAGCATTTGAACCAATTGTTTCGGACATCGGTCCGGGGACTCTGGTTGCCGGAACGTGTCTGGGAACAAACTTTCGCCGGAGACATTGCGGCGGCAGGTCTGCAATACACGATGGTCGATGACTATCACTTTCGCTGCGCCGGAATTCCGCAGAACGAATTGATGGGATATTACGCGACAGAAGACGAAGGTCGAATCCTGTTCATGTTTCCGGACAGCGAACGACTTCGGTATTTGATCCCGTTCGGGAAACCCGAAGAGTGCATTGAGTATCTGCAGGAGATTGCCGCGAACTACGACAACCCGGTGATCGTATTCGGTGATGATGGCGAGAAATTCGGCTCATGGCCGGAAACGCATCAACATGTCTACGAAGACGGATGGCTGCGTAATTTCCTTGATCTGCTTCGTGAAAACGAATCGTGGCTGAAAGTCACGACGCCGTCCGGGGTTCTGGACCACGTCGCTCCCATTGGTCGTACGTACCTCCCGGATGCCAGCTATCGTGAGATGACGGAATGGGTACTTCCCCCCGCGGCGCAGAAAGCATTCGTAAGTCTCAAGGGACTGTATCCGGAGAACGAAGAATGGCAGAGTTTGGCAGGATTCACCCGCGGTGGCAACTGGCGAAATTTCCGGACACGGTATCCGGAAAGCAACGAGATGTATGCGCGCATGATCGAAGTCAGCAACCGGCTTGTCACACTGCAAAGCCAGGCGAACCTGTCTGAAGATGATCGCGAAATGCTCGAAGATGCCGTGACGCACCTGTATCGCAGTCAGTGCAACTGTACCTACTGGCACGGAGCCTTCGGTGGCCTGTACCTGCCGCACTTGCGAAACGCGATCTACAAAGAATTGATCCAGGCCGAAGTTCTGATGGATCAGGTGACGCGCGGTATCGGTGCATGGGTCGATGTGGCGGTTGGCGATTTCAATCTGGATGCCAGACAGGAAGTAAAACTCAGCAACCACCGCATGGTGGCGCTGCTGTCTCCTGCGATGGGCGGCCATATTTACGAACTGGACCTCAAGGCCAGCGAAGTCAACATTCTGGCGACGCTCAATCGTCGTCCCGAACCGTACCACCAGCGTATCATCGATTTTGCCAACAATGTTGTGTCCACCAGCGATGTGGATCTGGCGGCAGTCTCGAAAGAGATCAAATTTCGCCAGCCCAACCTGGAAAAGAAAATCAGCTACGACAAGTGGCCACGAAAGAGTCTGGTCGATCTGTTTCTGCAGCCTGGAGCGACGCTCGACGAATTCCGACGTGGTGACGCTGTGATCGGCGACTTTGCTACGGGAGTCTACGACGCCAGCGTTCGCAAAGGCGAACAGAAGATCGCCGTGGAAATGCGACGTAAAGGGCGCGTGAGCGATCTGAACGGTGAGGTGCGCAAGATCGTCGTACTGTCGTCGGACCGACCAAACGAACTGCTTGTGCAGTATCACTTGATCGGATTTCCAAAGAACGTGCCATTGCATTTTGCCGTGGAGCTGAATTTCGCGGCCATGCCAGGCGGTGCAGACGATCGATACTTTTACGATGCGTCCGGACAACGGCTGGGAACTCTGGATACTCTGCTGGATCAGGCCGACGCCGATCGTATCAGTCTGGTGGACGAATGGCTTGGTCTGGACGTCAGCCTTGAACTTTCGCGAGCGGGCGGGATCTGGACCATGCCGATTGAAACCATCAGCCAGTCTGAGGGCGGATTCGAAGCGGTGCATCAGAGTGTGTGCGTTGTGCCTCACTGGGAATTCGCGATGCCCGATCAGGGAGCATGGGTGGTCGATCTCCGCGTAATCTTTGACAGCAGCGTCGCCGCGGCGCGCAAACTGGCAGCATCGTCGTCGCGAACAATCACAGCCCCGGTTGCGGTCGGGGCCGGCGCAACGGAAGCATCGTTTGAATAACGGCGATCAGGCCTGCGCGCTGAACAGATCAATGACCGATCCCTGTTGGTGCCCGACGGCAGTCAGGGAACGACCGTCTGTAGACAACTCAAAATCATGCACATGCATGGGTGCTTTGTCCTGAGTCAGCAGTTTGCCATCTGCCAGATTCCAGACGCTGACAAAGCCGCTGTTGTCACCGCCAGCGGCAACAAGGTATGCATCATTGGGGCCGAACTGCAGCGCCTCCACAAGCCCCTTGTGCTTGCTGTCTTCAATTTCAAAGCGGCGTGTACCGGTCTGCCAATTGAAGATTTCGATGCGAGACACACCTTCCAGATGATCGATGTTGCCGACTTTGCCCATGCCGCCCACTGCGAGTTGACTGGAGTCGTTTGAGAAGGCCAGCGAACGAATGCCACCGATCGAGTGGCGTCGGGCCGTCGGGTCCCAGGTGTACATGACCGGTGTCTCGATCGTCGCTGCGATCTGGCCGCTGGCAGCGTCTCGCACAAGCACACGTCCGGTGCGATCACCGGTCGCCAGCCATTTGCCGTCCGCGGAGTAGGCAACCGCGTACAGCATGGAAGGAAATCCGTGGGGAGTCTTTGATTCGTAGTCAGCCCACGTCGCCAGGCACTCGCCCGTCGCCGCGTCCCAGAGTTTCGTCTGCATGTCATCCGCGACACTGGCGATCCGAGTTTGATCCGGGCTGACAGCCAGCATTCGAATCCAGCGACCATGCGCATCGGCGACGCGGCGAATGATCTCTCCGCTGTCCGCGTTCCACCAGATCATCGCACAGTCGTAACTCCCGGACACAAGTGCCACTCCGCAGTGAACCAGCCCCGTGACGTAACTTGTGTGACCGCCGGATCCCAGCGGAGATGGCTCTGTTTTCTCGGCCGCCAAATTCGCCCTGAGAATCGAAAAATCTGAGAGCCCCGTGTAAATCAAGGACTTGTCAGATCCGGTGGCAAGACAAAACCCGATCGCGGGCAGTAAGAATGTCTTCTGCACCTTGACTGCATTCGGCAGAGCGTCTGCTGTCGGGGCCACAGCCTGTGGCTCGGTACTTACCGGAGTGTTGTTTTCGTCCATTTTTGTTTCCAGTGGGATGGTCATTGGCTGGATTAGAAATTCTCAGTGATGCGGGCGTGTCGTCGAATGCGGTGGAATGGCTGCTTTTCCGACGAGGGAAGTCAATTGCTTAAGCCGCGTGGCATTCTTCCCGGCTGAGGCCTGATACGAATGCGAGTCGCGGAGCGACATCGCCTGCGTAGCACAGTCGCTCCGCGACTGTGATTCATTGGGTACGACATGGTTATTCCTGCACGGCCGAGTTTTGGTTAACGCCCTGCGCCCGTGGATACTGCTAACTCAACACTTCCGAAATTGGCTTCGAACCAAAATCCGCCAGCGGCACAGGTCTTGCCCCAACGGTGTATTCATGCTTGTGGTCAATCCCCAGCGCGGACAGGATCGTGGCAAACAGGTCAGCAGCTGACGCTTCGCCTTCAACAACGGTATGGCCTTCGGGATCGGTCTTGCCATATGCCACACCGCCTCGGATTCCAAGACCCGACAGGCTGCAACTCCAGGCACTGGCAAAATGATCGCGTCCAAGACTCGAATTGATCTGCGGCGTTCTTCCGAACTCACCCAGCGTGATCACCAGCGTATTTTTCAGCAGGCCGCGCTGCTCAAGATCGTCCAGCAGAACTGACATCGAATGATCCAGATCGGCGCACAATTCCTGATGTGTCTCGAAATTCTGCCCGTGACTGTCCCACCAGGCACGGGCCACCTTAACGAACGGCACGCCGGCCTCGATCAGGCGGCGAGCGATCAGGCACTGATGACCAAACTGAGTCGGCCCGTATCGAGCCTGCACGTCGGTCGGTTCCTGTGTGATGTCAAACAGTTCTGCGCTGGCCATCAATCCATTTACGCGTTGATACGCCGAATTCTGGCTGTCAACGGTGTGACTTCTGCGAGCAGCTGCAAACCGTCGTCCCAGGGCATCTCGCAGCGCCGCTCGGTCATGATGATCGATTTCTGAAACAGCCTCAAGCCGGGCGATATTCGGCGGGATCATGCTTTCGGACAGAAACATCGGAGCATACCG
>JANOUN010001473.1:0-1852 GCA_031416875.1 Planctomycetota bacterium
AGATCGAAGAGCAATCTCAGGGAGTGTCCCTGATGCCGGAAGGACTGGTGGATAATCTCACCGACGATGAAATTGCATCTGTCGTACGATTCCTTTCGGAACTCGGCCGAACTCCAGAGTACACGCTTTCAAAAAGTCGTCTGGTTCGAAGCTGGCAGGTCGTGATGCCGACGGAGGAAGCGAATCAACTGTTGAACCGCACCAGCTTCAGTCAGGTGGCGGCGAACAACCCAGGATTTACGTGGAATTCTCGCTACAGCGTTGTGGCCGGACAACTGCCGCTGGAGACCATTCCCTTGATGACGACTCGCGGAGTCACGGTAGGCTTTGCTCGCTGCGAGATCAACGTAACGACTCCCGGAAAGATCGCCTTTCGTCTCAACTCGATCGCAGGCCTGGAAGTTCGCATCAATGGCATTCCCATGGAACCAGCCGTCGAATTCTCACCAACGCTCGACACCGGCCTCCACACAATTACGGTGACCATCGATTCCGCGAAACGGACCGAGCCGCTTCAGCTGGAACTCCTCGACCTCACTGAGGGCGGTAACGCGGAACTCGTCAATCGTTGATGACGTCGGACTTCAGCCTTGTTCATCATGAAAACGGAATCACTTTCTTATGAGGGAAAGCTGAAAACACATCAAGTACCCACTTTTCGCTGATGGCCTGGAGACAACGTATGACAATTCGATTTCAATTTCGTCGTCTGCTGAGTTGCCTGATCGTATGTCTGGCGGCGGACGCACTGTTTTCTGATGCTGCGGCATCTGCACAATCTGCAGCCAATGCTGAGTCGCATCCGAACGTTGTCATCATCTTCATGGACGATATGGGCTATGCCGACATCGGTCCGTTCGGTGGCGATAAAGCGCTCACGCCGAATCTGAACCGCATGGCAGAGGAAGGTCGCCGGTTCACCGATTTCTATGTCAGCCAGGCCGTGTGCTCAGCATCCCGCACGAGTCTGCTCACCGGCTGCTACAACGTTCGCGTCGGCATTCAGGGCGCGCTGGGGCCGGCGTCGAAGGAAGGAATTCACGCGGACGAGGTGACCCTCGGAGAACTTTGTCAGCAGACGAATTATGCCACAGCCTGCTTCGGAAAATGGCATCTGGGCAGTCATCAACAGTTCCTGCCGCTGCAAAACGGGTTTGATGAATACTTCGGACTGCCGTACAGCAACGACATGTGGCCGTTTCATCCGGAGGTCATGCAGCTGCCGATGGAAGAACGACTGAAACGCTGGCCGCATCTGCCGCTGATCGATGGCAACACGATCGTCAATGCTCAGATGACAGGCGCTGATCAGGAATTGCTGACAACTCAATACACCGAACACGCAGTCAGCTTTATTGATCGCCACGCCGAACGCCCGTTCTTTCTGTATCTCGCGCATTCGATGGTACATGTTCCGCTGTTTGTGTCGGACAAGTTCGACGGCAGGAGCGGCAAGGGTTTGTTCAGCGACGTGATCATGGAAGTTGACTGGTCTGTCGGTCAGGTGCTGGAAGCTTTGAAACGAAACAACGTAGATCAGAACACGCTCGTGATCTTTACCTCGGACAACGGGCCGTGGTTGAGCTACGGAGACCATGCCGGTTCCGCTCATCCTTTTCGAGAAGGCAAAGGCACGATGTTTGACGGAGGATGCCGCGTGCCATTTCTCGCGCGGTGGCCGGGGAAGATTCCTGCGAATTCAAGTTGTTCCGAACCCGCGATGACGATCGACATGCTGCCAACCGTGGCTAATTTGATTGGTGCTGAGTTACCAAAGCATCCGATCGACGGCAAAGATATCTGGCCATTACTGGCAGGCGAGGAAGGGGCAAAGTCACCGCAGGAAGCCTAC
>JANOUN010001474.1:0-18859 GCA_031416875.1 Planctomycetota bacterium
TATCTCGTTCGGCAATGTGTTCTTCGATCAGCAGACCGGAGATGTCCTGGTTTGCGACAACGACAATGTGACTGAAAATCGCTCACCCCACTCCGGGATCCTGGGTACACCGGATTTCATGGCTCCGGAAATCGTGCGAGGCGAATCACTTCCGAGCCGACAGACCGATCTCTACTCGCTGGCCGTGCTGCTGTTCTACATGTTTCACGTCAGCCATCCGCTGCTGGGACGCAAAGTGTTGGCGATTCGCTGCTGGGACTTACCTGCGAGGATGAAGCTCTGTGGTTCCGAACCGCTGTTCATTTTCGATCCGCAGGACCATTCCAACTCTGCAGTGGCTCGTGACGATGATCCCAGCGGCGAGGCGGGTGCCAACGCCATCCAGTATTGGCCGGTCTATCCTCAAATCCTGCGCGACACGTTTACAAAAGCCTTCACATCGGGACTGCGCGACCCCGACGACCGTGTCATGGAAGGAGAATGGCGAGGCGTGCTGTCCCGACTGCGCGACGCCATCTACTTCTGTGAACATTGCAGCCGCGAGAACTTCTATGACCAGGAATCGCTGAATTCCGCATCGACTGCGGCAGTGTGTCCGTTCTGCAGAAAGACACCACGGCTTCCTTATCGCCTGAGGTTGGGGAAAACCGTGATCATGCTCACGCATCAGGCGAAACTGTTCCCGCGTCATCTCGACGATCATCAGCCGTTTGACTTCACAAAGCCGGTGGCGGAGGTCATCCAGCACCCGAAGGATCCAAACATCTGGGGCTTGAAGAATCTGACGACCGACAAGTGGGTCATCACCACCACAGACGGTTCTGTGAAAGACGTTGAACCCGGCAGGAGTGCCCCGCTGGTCGTTGGTACTAGAATCGCTTTTGGCCGCGTGGAAGGCGAAATTCGGCATTGACCACACCCATGTTTGTGATGGACGTTCAATGAGGTTATTCAGAGGATTGATCGTTGGGCGTTCAGGTCAATCGCATCACATGAGTGACCCAAAGTCTCGTTTTCGGTCGCGGCACTCCTGCTTTTGCTGCTGTTCCTGGAAAACTGGCTGGTGGCGATCTGGTATTGCCGCTGGAAAATGAGAAGGAAACTGTTGCAGTGATCAGCAGTTTCTCAGCACGAGATTTGATTCTGACTGGTCCGGGGATGCCATTGGGGTTATGCTGCGGGGCCACGAATTGCTCTCCTTGCTTCGCCCTCCAGTCAATTGTTCGGAAACCCACCGATGTGGAATTTCTTTGGTCGTTCGCACCGCTATTGCGACGGATTGACGCGCCGATCTTTCATGCAGGTCGGCGGACTTGGAGCTGGGGGGCTCACGCTGGCTGACCTGAATGCCGTCGAATCACAGAAACCCGCAGGCACTCCGTCCAACCGACACAAGTCCGTGATCATGGTGTACCTTTCCGGCGGCATGCCACATCAGGACACTTTTGACCTGAAGCCCGGAGCTCCGGCGGAGATTCGTGGAGAATTCAATCCGATCGCCACCACGGTTCCCGGCGTCGAATACTGTGAGCTGTTGCCAAGGCTCGCGGGTGTGGCGGACCGCTGTTCCATCGTGCGGTCGATCGTTGGTCAGCGGGATGAACATTCCAGCTTTCAGAATCTGACCGGCTTTACGATGGGTGAAGTGCAGCGCGACGGCATCCCGAACTTTGGTTCCGTGGTGGCTCGAGTCCAGGGAGCGACGAACGAAGTGACGCCGCCGTTTGTCGATCTGTTTCCCACGATGCAGCATCGACCCTACAACAGCACCGGAGCAGGCTATCTGGGCAGTGCCTTCAATCAGGTGCGAGCCGACGGTGAAGATCTGGCCAGCATGCGTTTGAGGTATGTCGAATCGCCTGCATTCGCGAGCCGCCGTACTTTGCTGGATCAGCTGGATGCTTTTCGTCGTCAGGCGGACACGGGCAGCATCGACGAGTTGAACGAAAGTTATCGACGCGCGTTCGATGTGCTGACATCTTCGCGGCTGGTCGATGCCATGAATGTGGAACGCGAAGACAGGCATGTGCTGGAACGCTACGGACGCGGTTCTGCAAAACATCTCGGCGACGGTGCGCCAACCTGGAACGATCAACTGCTGATCGCCCGGCGTCTCGTAGAAGCCGGTGTGCGAGTCGTCACGGTGGCTTATGGATTCTGGGATACGCACGGAAACAACTTTGCACATTTGAAACAGCATCTGCCGACCTTTGATGCAGGCATTTCGGCACTGGTCGAAGACATCTATGCGCGGGGTCTGGACCAGGACGTGTCGGTCGTTGTCTGGGGCGAGTTCGGGAGAACGCCGAAGATTAATGACAAAGCCGGACGCGACCACTGGGCTCCGGTGCAGTCAGCCTTGTTTGCAGGAGGCGGCATGAAGGTCGGTCAGGTGATTGGATCCACCGACAAGACAGCCGCCTACGCTGCCGATCGCCCGATTCATTACCGCGACGTCCTCGCAACCGTGTACCACAATCTCGGCATCGACAGCACCGAATACGTCCGGGATACCAGCGAACGCCCCGTCAGAATTCTTCCGGAAGACTGCCGCCCGATTCGCGAACTGGTTGGCGGCTGATGCGCCCGACTGAGTCCAGGAAAACCGATATGACCGTAACGCATATTAATCGCAGGGGCGATACATTCTATCTGTTGCAGGGGCTCACGAAGACCGGTAAGCCGAAGTACTATGTGTCAAAGAAACCGGGAGCGAATACCGTTGAGCAGATTCCGGACGGATTCGAATTGTACGAGAGCCCGGTGGACGGCATCGTTCATGTTCGCAGGATCCGTCCGACCGGCATTTTGCCCAACGAACGTGAATTGGCGATCAGGATCATTCGCAAGCTGACAGAACGAGATCTTTTCTTCGCGGAATGCGAAGAGAATTCGCTGGTCATCTACTTCAGAACGAAGCGAAACGCACGTTTGTGACTGCGAGAATGCGCTACAGTGGCGGGGGTGAATTCTGGTTGCCGATTTCGAAGGCCGGGAAGCTTGAGGAACTGGTGCGAACATTCGCGCCGCATCTCGGACGTGAGTCGCTGTTTGATGTCTTTTAATGCGTGCGTCAGAAATGAACTCAGGGCCGATCGGGAAATGACTGTCGCGAATGGTGCGATTGTGACGTTGGGAGGGGCGAGCCTAAGCACAAGACGCTCGATTGAATCAGGGCGAGACACTCGACACAATCCCCTCGCAACATCACAAATGCGTTGCTGCGAAACGCTGAAAGAATCCATGAAGAAAACTCCGCTTTGCCGCCAGCATCTCTGGGAAAATCTCATCGAGCAGGCTTCCGATACCTGCTTTTTCGAAAAGAACAAGCAGTTGTTTTCGCGCCGTGCGATGGTGGCGAAGAGTTTCAACGGAATCGGCGCGCTGGGCTTGGCTGCGTCGCTGGATCGGCGAGCTTCCGGGGCGGAGTCATCCCACCCGGCTGAGGGTCCTCTTGCCGGGCCACTGACGCCAAGGATGCCGCATTTTGCCGCCAGGGCCAAGCGCGTGATTCACCTCTGGATGAACGGAGCGCCGTCACAGGTCGATACCTTCGATCCCAAGCCATCGCTGGAAAGATTTGCGGGGCAGCGTCCGGAAAGCACGGTGAAACTCACTACGGAAAATGCAACTGGCGGACTGATGCCATCGCCGTTTGCGTTTTCGAAATACGGTCAGTCGGGAATTGAGATCAGTGAGTTGTTTCCGGAAGTTGCTCGGTTTGCGGACGATCTGTGCGTGATTCGTTCGATGCACACCGATGTTCCCGTTCATGAATCATCGAACTGGATGATGTTCACCGGCAGCATTCAGCCGAACCGTCCCTCCTACGGATCATGGCTGCTCTATGGGCTCGGAAGCGAGAATGAAAACCTGCCTGGATTTGTGGTTCTTGGCGAACAGGGCCAACCGGTGAATGGCCCCTCGAACTGGAGCAGTCGTTTTCTGCCTGGCATTTATCAGGGCTGCCAGGTCGCATTGCCCAAAGACTACAATCCGCGCGAAGTCATTCCTTACCTGCAGAACGTGCAGCTGTCTCCGGCCACACAACGCCGTGAACTCGACCTGATCCAGCGACTGAACGCCATGCATCTGGAACGCCGGGGAGCGGAGAATGCGATGAATGCCCGGATTCAATCGCTCGAAATGGCTTTCAATATGGAAAGCTCCGCAGCGGACGCTTTCGATACCAGCGAGGAAACGGCCGAGACCCTGGCCGCCTATGGCTTGACGGGTCCCGAGTCTGAATTGGTGGCAACGAGCGGGGATGGCGGTTTCAAACGCTCAACTTATGGCCGGAACTGCCTGCTGGCCCGCCGACTCGTCGAACGAGGAGTCCGCGTTGTCCAGATTTATTGTGGCAAGAGCCAGCCGTGGGACCATCACAGCGCGAACACGGATTCGCACCGGAATCACGCCAAGGTTGTGGATCGTCCCATCGCAGCGCTGCTTGGCGATCTGAAGCAACGAGGCCTGCTGGAAGACACACTGGTGTTGTGGGGCGGTGAATTTGGTCGCACTCCGACTTCACAGGGGAACGATGGACGCGATCATAATCATCACGGATTCACGGTCTGGATGGCCGGAGGCGGCGTAAAAGGTGGCATGACCTATGGTGCCACGGATGAGTTCGGCTTCAAGGCCGTGGAGAATCCGGTCCATGTGCATGACTTGCATGCGACGATGCTCCACCTCATGGGGCTGGATCATGAGAAGCTGACCTATCGCTACAGCGGCCGCGATTTTCGTCTCACCGATGTTCACGGGCGTGTCGTGCAGGAAATCATCGCATGAGAGTTCCGCTGATTGCACTAATCGGCCTGATCGCCACCTGCCTCGCGAGTCCTCTGACTGCGGAAGAACTCGATGCGACCAGCATCGAATTCTTTGAAGCGAAGGTGCGTCCTCTGCTCGTGGCCCATTGCTACGAATGCCACAGCGATGACGCCGCCAAAGCGGAAAACCTTCAGGGCGGTCTCAGGCTTGACTCTCGCGCTGGTGTCCACGCAGGGGGTGAGTCCGGCCCAGTCATTGTGCCGGGAAAACCGGATGAGAGCGTGCTCATCAAATCGGTTCGATATACCGATCAGGCACTTCAGATGCCTCCAAAGGAACCGTTATCGGCCGAGCAAGTGACAATTCTGGAAAAATGGGTCGCGATGGGCGCGCCGGATCTGCGGGAGGGCACACCGTCCGGTGCCGCTCCGGGCAAACGCGGGATCGACTTCGAAGCCGGACGCAAACAATGGGCGTTTCAATCCCCCGTGAAACATGAGGCACCCAGCGTCACGGACAAAAGCTGGCCCCGACAATCACTCGATTTCTTTGTGCTGGCCGCACTGGAGCAACGGACGCTCCATCCGGTTCGTACGGCAACCAGGCGGGAATTGATCCGTCGGGCGACATTTGACCTGATTGGTTTGCCGCCAACACCCGAAGAGATCACAGCGTTCGAACTGGACACCGACCCCGGGGCCTGGGAGAAGGTGATCAATCGGCTGCTGAACTCACCCCACTATGGCGAACGCTGGGGACGTTATTGGCTGGATGTGGCGCGCTATGCCGACGATCAGGGAAACTCATTCCTGACCCCGACTCCGGCTGCATATCTGTATCGCGACTGGGTTGTGAAGGCTCTCAATGACGATCTGCCTTACGACGAATTCGTGCGGTTGCAGATCGCCGGCGATGAAATGCCCGGCCCTGCGACCGACTATGTGGCACGACTCGCGGGACTCGGCTTTCAATCGCTGGGCCCGCAATTCCGCAAGGGAGCGGCCGGGGAAGCCAAAGCCAAAGCCGATGAACTGGAAGACCGAGTGGACACGCTGTCGCGAGGGATTCTGGGACTCACGGTCTCGTGCGCCCGGTGCCACGATCACAAGTTCGATCCGATTCCAACACGTGACTACTACTCCCTTGCTGCCGCCTACAACGGCGCGGACTGGCCAACCCGCATGCTGGCGTCTCCCGAGGCGATCGAGGCTCATAAGAAATGGAGCGAGCAGGTTGAACAGCAGACGACCGGCCTGAAGAAATGGAAGGACGACCAGGCGCGACAACTTGGTCGTCACGCTTTGGAGAAAGCCGATGCGTATGCAATCGCAGCCGTCAAGATGTTCGTGCTGCGGAACCACCAACTGCCGATCTTCAAGGGCCTTCGCGATGCGGCGAAGCAGGCCAGCGATTCCGCTACCGTGGCGCACTCCGACACGATGGGGCAACAGGCCGAAGCGCTGAAGGCCAGTGTCATCGCCGCTTTGGATGCCCTCAAGGCGAGCGAGCAGCCAGCCACAGACCCGGCTCAGCAACCGGCCCCTGTTCCGCCTGAACACGATCGATTGCTCACCGTTCTATGGAAGGACGCGAATGCCCCGTTCTTTGTGGCCGAGAACGACGTCGCCAATTTGCTGGCCGAGCCCGAAAAACAGCACCTCGCTAACCTTCAGTCTCCGCTGGATGCATTGACAAAGAACCCAGCGCCCTCGGGTCCAATGATGCCCAGCATTCACGGCGGTGGTCAGGCCATGCAGGTTTTCGTCCGTGGAAATCCTGAAAACCTCGGAGAACCAGCACCGCCAGGATTTCTGCGCATCCTGAGTTCACCCGATCACCAGGCTGACGGGAAACCATTCTCGCGGCTCGATCTGGCCAACGCGATCGTCAGTCCCCAGAACCCACTGACCGCGCGCGTCTTCGTGAATCGCGTCTGGCATTATCACTTTGGTCGCGGCATCGTGCCTACGCTGAGCAACTTTGGAAAACTCGGCAGCCCGCCGACGCACCCCGAATTGCTCGATACCCTGGCCGTGCAATTTATGGAGGCTGGATGGTCGGTCAAATGGCTGCATCGCGAAATCATGCTTTCCGCGACATATCAACTCAGCAGCGCCCAGCACTCGGACAACATGGTTATTGATCCCGGCAATGAATATCTCTGGCGCATGACGCCACGGCGGCTCGATATCGAGGCGTGGCGCGATGCGCTGCTGAGTGTCTCAGGCAAGCTCGATCCTCAGGTGGGTGGGCCTTCCGTGGATCAGACGACGCCCGGGGTCAAAGAGGTCGAAGGTTTTAATTTCTTCAGCCGCCTCAACGGATTCGAAGCCGACAATCCCGCAGGCCGTCGGCGCACGCTGTACACGGTCGTCAGTCGATATGCTCCCAATGCCACGCTGACGCTGTTTGATTTTCCTGAACCGAATGTAACCAGCGACCAGCGCAACATCACGACCGTGCCGCAACAGCAGTTGTTCGTCCTCAACAGCCCATTCATGTTTGAGATGAGCCGCGAGTTCGCGAAGCGGCTCGAACAGGCTGCCTCGAATGATCACGACCGTCTCCAACTCGGATGGCAACTGGCTTATGGGCGGCCGCCGACAGGGGAGGAGATCGCGGTAGCCCTTGAATTCCTGCAGACTCCGGTTGAGACTGCGACTGCAGATCAATTGAACCACTGGGAGCAGTTGTCACATGCGTTGCTGGCCAGCAACGAATTCATGTTCCTGCCGTGATAGTAGTCAGCTTGAACGCAAAATCCACCGTCGGACCGACGCCTATTGCCATAGGTCTGTCACCACATTCTGCCTGCACTCACTGCTCATCGGAATACAACAAACCGGAACACCGCACAGTGCAGCCGTCTCGCTCCGCCGAGACGAGCATTTGCAATTTCCCTCAAGGCGATTACTGGCATGGAACGATGAATAAGTGGGATATTCCCACTTGACCATTCTCCCACTGCGACTAGAATTTGCGTGATCGCGAGAGAATTCTCATTGAGGTGCAATGATATGACCACAAAAACCGTGGATACAAAGGGGCGAGTGACATTGGGGGCACAGTTTGCAGGGCAAACCGTGGTGATCGACGATTCAAACCCAACGTGCATTCTGATCAGGCCAGTCGTGCTGATCCCGGCAGCGGAAGCTTGGTTGTACAAGAACGAGACGGCACTTGGTTTGGTACGCGCAGGCCTGGATGACGCACGCCATGGGAACTTCGCGGAGTCAGCCCCGCACGTCGAAATGGATTTGGAATGGCTGGACGACGTGGAGGAGTAGTGCTCAGTCAAGGCTTGGAAAAGGGGTCAGGAACCAATAGCCAAATGGCCCGAAGGGTGCTGCGCACTATTGGTTCCTGACCCCTTTTCCAAACACGAACAGGCACCCGCAAGGTGCCTGTTTTTTGTTGGGAGCACACCATGTACGAGTTGAAATGGACGAAGGCAGCGAATGACACGTATGAAGAACTGAAGGAAAAAGCCAGGGCCCGCCGAGAAGCCAGTAAAAAGAAGAAGATCAAAAAGTCGTCGCAGGACGAGCGTCTTTTTAAGCAGGTCGCCAAAACGGTCAGCCTGCTGGGACAAAACCCGCGGCGTCCCGGTTTGAATACACACGAATACGAGTCCATCGAGAACCCATACGACAAGCAGAAGAAAGTTTTTGAAGCGTATGTGCAGAACCGAACGCCCGGAGCGTATCGTGTTTTTTGGTGCTATGGTCCCGACGCTAACGAGTTGACAATTATTGCAATTACACCGCACCCATAGCAATGTGCTGCGCTTCCCGCATAAAGAATTGCGATCTCTGCGGCGGCGATTGGCGCGGTTCTGCTTGGCGCGGGCTTCGCCCGCAACCCAATGATTTGCGAGAGTCGATGTCGTCCGTTGTTCCCCACCGACCTCGCGTCGGTGGAAACCAGGTTTGCCAACTACAGAACACGAAACGGTCATTTGGCCCCTGCCGACCCTGTGTCGGTAGTGCCCAGGTTTGATAACCTGGTGAAGTTTCCAAACCGACGGTCCACCGGCATGAAGCCGGACGGGGCCGAGCGGCAGACGATGGTTTTGCTGTAGCTCACAAACCTGCGGTCCACCGGCGTGAAGCCGGATGGGGCCGGCCGACAGCCTGGAGCGTTGGTAGCCATCCGAATTGCCGTTGCCAATGGAATCATCTGCGAAAGCTGTTCTGGCTGATGGAACAAAAGTGGCGATGGGGACGACTGGCTGTCAAGTTGAATGGTTCGGCCGCTTGCCTCTGCGATTGACTGAAAACCGAACACTGGCCGCGGCCGCCACGCGGCATCATTGCGTTTCCCATCCGCCGCCAGCCGCTGCAACTCCACTGGGCTTCCTGAACAAATGCCTTGAGCTTCGGCTCGGATGGCTCTCACCGCCACAAGCCCACTCCACTCGACCCTGAACCTCAATCAGCGCTCTCTGTCCGCACGCGCGAAGTCGAAGCCTTAATGGTTATTTGGCGCTCGCTGACCTTCGCGAATCTAGTTTAACACGTCCAAGTCTACCTGGACACAATCCCACCCGAGCATCGACAGTTTCATGATTGAATCATACTGCGGGTTTCGAGGCAGGAGCATGGCACACCCAAGGCACATCACTGTCCAGTATCGCGGATGCTCGCAGTAATACGTTCCAGGATATTTTCCGTTTTCAAATATGGCTGTCGGCTGACCGATTACGCTGGCTACTTTCGACATGTCAGCATTGTAGACATCAAATAGATGAAGCAGCGATATGTTTGTTCGATCCTGGATTTTGGGACACGGCGACCTTGTTCCCATATCCGGCGTCCACTTCGCCATGCAAGCGTGAAACTCTCGCTCAAGCTGCAAAATCTCGGCCCGGGCGGGGTGGACATTGGCAAGCGATTGCTGGAGCAAGATTGCGACAACAGTGCCAGTCAGTGCAAAAAGCGAACTGAGGACTGCGATGATGCGAGATCTTGATGCTGTCGGTAAATGATGTGCCTGGCGCAATTGAGACACGTGATGTCCCTGCAAAATAGCGACTGCCGTAACCGGGCACGTACGGAAGACTCTGAATTCAGTTGCCGCGTAATTGAGTACTCCGGTTCACGGCTTTGATATGCGACGTTGCTGACTAAGTCGTGGCAACTTTGCTTGCTTTCGCATTCGCAGTAACTCTGACAACAGTCGATCACCCGAAAGATGCTTCTGAGTTTTGGCGTTAAACTGTTCTACGAGTTGTCGCAAGGAACTTGGCGATTGTCCCAGCTGATCTGCCGTTACGTTCACGTCACGGTAGGTCTCCGCGAGCACCTTGCGTTCGTCGTCGGAAATCGGTTCGAGATTGTGCCGTATTTGGCCTAATATCTCATCGACCCGATTGAGTGGATACGCTCGGTAGCTTTGTAATGCCTCTGGAAGGCGCATTGATGCTGGACCATTCAGAAGCACAAAAATTGGCTTATTCCATGCCGCAGCCGCGCCCAATTCAACCATGCCCATCGCGTTCGGAGATGACTCAGATGACACGATGACGATAAATGCGTGGCATTCCGCGAGCGCATCCCAAATTGCCTGACTGACTGTTTCACCCACTTGAATACTTGCATCGTAAAAAGGCTCAAGGCCTTCAGCCTGCAAGCGATTGGCAACATCAGCCGCAAAGTCTTTATCTCGCGCACTGTGCGAAAGGAACACGTCGTATGTTGGAGTTGCTGTAGCCATTACTTGTTCACCCTGCGTGCCAGTTCAGCGAGATACTTGTCAAAGTCGTTGATGTGAAACGCCTTCTTTCCTTCGATTATATCCGGAATTGCGTCGAATGAGACGTGGCAAAGCACGGGAACAATCCGATAATCCTTCCTTCGTCCCCAAGCCGCACCCACTTCAAGCAAAACCCATGGCCGTTCAATTGAATCCGGGGTAAGCAATACGACGAGTTCGCGCGACACCTGGATTTCGGTACGTATCGATTCTGGGATGCTATCACCGCCGCTGATGTCTCGATCGTCTCGAAATGACGTTGCACCCAAAGCGTCGATCTTTTCGCAGAAAGTCGTCGCGATCCATTTATCCGCAGTCGCGTGGCTCACAAAGACCTGATACTTCGGTTTCGTGCGGGACTTCTTTTTCGCGATCTTGGCTGCTCGCGTCGTCTTCACCTTCTTCGTCTTGCGTCCTACGGCCATATCTTAGGTCTGTCTCAGTGTTCTAAGCTCAATCAGTGGATCCGTTCAGTCAGTCGCATATCTTAAATACTTATCCCGCCAGTAGCTGGGCATAAAGCTCTTATCTGCAGTTTTATCGCCCGCTGGCTTGATTTTTATCGCCGGACAGGTTCTTCTGCAAGGGCGGCGTGGGAGAGACCCTCACAAGTCGAAAAACGGCCAGATACCGGGCCTTTCACTGCTTGCCATTGTCTCGTGGGAGGTGGATTCTTGAGGATGTTGGGGGCCATCCAAATTCTGGAATCCCATCCTGCGAACCGACTCAACTTCTCCTGATGAATCTGAATTTAATCCACAGGCAATTGGAGCGGCGAATCGGGGCGATTTGCGAATGGCCAGTCGGCAGCGGAATAGTTGACTGCGAGTTCCGGAGTTTCAAGGCGTAGTCCGTCATTTGCCAGACTGTGCATGACTCGGTCGAGGATACCGGTTGTCAATAACGTGCGTTCCACCGGCCAGGCCGACTTGCCTGTGTGAAACGTTTCGTCGGTCGCGCGAACCAGATAAGCGAAATGGCCGAAAGGCGGGCCTTCCTGAAGCTGGAACCAGGTGCCCACAGGCTCGGCTTTGCCTTTGATCCGGAGTGCCGTGGAGAAGTGACCGGCAAGGCCGTTGGCCATCATGACGGCCGAGCGAAGTCCATCACGGTGCTCAATCAGATACGCAGCTGAATCAGAACCCGGATGCCACGCCATGGTGTCCTCCGGATTGCCAGGCATCAGGCGACGTGCCGCTGCAAACAGTTCAGTCGACCAGTCGCCAGCCAGTTCGGACTTGCGAATCTTTTCTCCCCGGACCGCACAAACAGCGGCCACGCCGGTCTCGCCGCCGCGTCGGCGCTCCAGGAGACACTGATGGGCCTCAAGCGCGTGGAATCCATAATCTTCAAATCCGCCGTAACCGATTGTCAGTGCGGCTTCAATTTCACAGTCGCGCGGCAACTCAAACGGAGGCATCCGCCATGCCACGGGCAGCGATGAACCCGCAAGGAAGGGAATCTTCAGTTGACGAGCCGTCTCGACCATTGCACGGGCATCTTCCCATCGATACCCAAGGTGCTTGTCATTGAACACGGGAACAACTTTGCGGCATTCGCGAAACACGCCGACGACTTCATCAAAGAATCGCCGGCGCGGATACATCTTCTGGTCGGTATCGGGCGTTCGAGGGTAATCACCATGTTCTCCGATGCAGAGAACACCGGCCACCTGAAGCTGACCGCTTCCCAGTGTCAGGGCGTCACGTATCGTGGGAGAGATTCGGAAGCCGTGCTTCGCTGCCTTCTCGCGGCTCATGTCCTGCGCGGGGACCTGATCAGTGAAGACCGACACAACTTCCAGGTCTGGTCCTTTGCCGCCATCCTGTTGATATCCCTCCAGAATCTTTCCCACAATCACATCCGCATGGCTGCTCGGAGTGTAAACCGACACAACAGCCGCGACCGGCCGTTTGCGTCGCGGGCCCCGCTTCTCATCTGCAAAGAGCGAGAATGATTGCGGAACTGTCGATGCCACAGCCCCGGCGAGGCAGGTTTTCAGGATGTTGCGCCGCGTCGTCGTCATCTGTGCGTTTCCCTTCGTCCTTCAGCGTCCCCAACCGGCGGCATTTCGCACTTCGGCGACATCAATCGGTCCTTCCGTGCTGAGCAGCGGGCAAAGATGCGAGTCCTTGAGCACGTCGGACACTTTCAACAGCTGGTTATCGACGACAATCTGCTGTGACATCAAGCGGACTCCGTGGCTGTAATCGACGTACCAATCAACATGACCGACATACAGCGACTGGATCGGCTGGCTGCTCGATTCATGCCAGCCGTAGATCGCGACTTTGTGTGGCTTCTCTTTCAGCCGATTGGTCAGCACGACGTCCTTCTTGATGCCGGCCACGAGCAGTCCACGTGACTTGCCGCGCATTTGCTCTTCAATGATCTGATGATGCTGCCAGAATGTGGCGACGGTATCTCGATCTTTCGTCAGCGGCTTTGGATCGAGCTTCACCTGAGCAGCAGCAAAGACGTCATCTGAGTACGAGTAGTTCGCATCGAGAAACACAATCCGATCGAGCGCCGGCGGCAACGACTCGAACGCATTCATGTAACCAAAAATGAACGAACCGCCGCCGCTGTGGCACGTCAACACAATTCGCTCGGCCGAGACTTCTTTGGCCAGTGTCTCCACCAACTCGTGGATGATCGTGTTGGCATTCGGAGTCGCGTACACGATCAGCACACGCGGCCGTGCGGTCAGCGTGGCAGGTGCATTCACGAACACGCGCACGCCACAGTCGAGTCGGCTCCAGTTCACTTGTTCGTCGAAAGGTGCCGCCTGCTGATATCCGGGCAGCAGTGACTGTGGCCAGACATGCGTCGGGCTATACCGCGCGCGGTTGAGGATGACACATTCGTTTAACCGCGTGGGCAACGCCCCGCGTGCTGGAATCCATCCAGCTGGACGCTGCTCGCGCGGCCCGCTGGGCACGCGGTTAAACGAACCAATGTCAACCGCGTGCGGTATAGTCGCCAGTATCAGTGCAGCAAAGATGAACAGTCGGGACACCATCATCATGATTCCAAAGCCCCATTGAAACCACGTCGGTTACTTCGTGGCGGTGATCTGCCATTCGGCAAGCGACAGCGTGTGAGCCAGCTGCTCGATATTCCCTGCGGCGTCTTCGCCGTGAGCGATGATCTCCGAGAGGCCGCTGCGGTCCAGTGTGACCTCCCATGTCGCGAAATTGTCGGACGTGGCGCGTGCCGCCTGGCCATTCACGAGGACACGCTTCACGGAGGTGTTGTCGGAGCATGTGCCCTGCACGAGCAGCTGACCTTCGCGAGGTGTCACGTGGGTCATCACGGTCGCGGGAGGCAGATCGTCGATGGGGTCCAGGAGTTGTGGAAAGTCGATATCGGAGACTTCAGTCACTCTCGATTCATCACCGGTTAAGGGCGGTTCGGTTCGGTAGTCGTCCGGATGATAGATGCCATAGTCCGTCTGAATCGTCATGTTCTCGACCAGCAGCGAAGGAACCTGTGGCCTGAGTCCATAGTGGACGTTCCAGATCTTCGTGTTGCGGACGACAAACGGATGCCGGGCGTCCGGGCCGACACCGTTCACCCCCTCACCCAGATGCTCCGCGATCAGGGGCACATCGAAACGAATCCGGGTGCCGTCGATTGCAGTGATTGTGCGGGGCTCGGTAGTTTTCTCTGTGTCACCGTCGCCCTCGGTCGCCGTTACAATCACCTGGTCGCCGACCTTCCAGCCGGTAACGGGTTCAGCCAGCGTCACTTCTGTCGCTCCCTTTGTCGCCCTGGCGCCGAGCTTCACCCATGTCCGGCTCAATGGCGCGCCGTGAAAATCCATCCGTCCGCCACAGCAGACGATCGCCGGGCAGGACTCCTTGTTCATACCGGGAACATACGTCAGCCGGATGAGGGCCGTGGCGTTTGCAGCCACCGGCTGGAGCGGAGTGCCGACCAGCAGAGAGGCCCTCGCAGCTTTCGGATCGGGGGCTGCCAGGTGCATCTCGCAGTCGAATCCTTCTTCTTCGGTGCTGTCAGATGCCACGATCTTGATCAGGCCGACATTGAGCTGAGTCGATTTGTCCGTTGCGAACGAGACAGTCCCCGCGACGAACAGCGCGCGAATGATCAGCGACTCAGGAGCCTGCACATCATAAGTTACGGTGTGCCCGGATCGTACCTGGACCTGGACTCCGTGGCCGGGGATTTCGCGGCCTTCCCATGTCGCAGCATTTGACCACGCCCCCGACTGGACGCTGCGAACGAGCTTCACACTGCCTGGAGCGGGCGGCTCAGCGGCCAGACTCACACGACACAGGAAACACACACACAGCAAAAGGAGACCGGAGCGGCGTTGCATGATCGGGTACTCTGCAAAAGGAATCGGCTGCCCCGTTAACACCTTGGCCCGGAACAGAATTGACCGGGATGATATCTCGTCGATCGACAGTTTTCCATGTCCCTGCGACTTTGGAGTGCTCCGGCTTGACGGAGCTTTACCAGGACGGCATGTGTCGAGTCTGACCTATGCCCGGCGGCAGCGATTGAAAACTGCAGCCGAAGTTGTCCGGCATGAATTGACGACGCGGACTGTTTCGTCGAAGATGGTTCGCAGGTTCAGATCGCTTCCACCGGATTGTTCGAGAAAGGATTCCACGTGAGTTGGGGACAACAATGGGCACCTTATGTGTCCGTCGGGGATAAACTCAACAGGGCAGTTCGACACGCAGTGCAGCTTGCCAAAAAGCAGAAGCGTGAACGAGAACCGGTTTCTATCCAGGGCCGCACGATTGCGAAGACGTTCTGGGGCAAGGCGTGGTGTGATAACCTGACGGCGTATCAGGATTATTCCAATCGTCTGCCGCGCGGTGCGACATATGTGCGCAACGGCTCCGTGGTCGATCTGATCATCAAGCCCAAAAGGATTGATGCCATCGTCGCCGGATCAGAGCCTTACACGGTGAAGATCGAGATCACGGAACTCGACAGAAATCGCTGGAAAGCCATTCGATCGGAATGCAGTGAAGCGATTGATTCGCTGCTGGATCTGCTGTCCGGCAGGTTGTCAGACGGAGTCATGAAACAGCTGACCGATCAGAAGACGGGACTCTTTCCGTCCCCGCGCGAAATCCGGATGTCGTGCAGTTGCCCGGATTCCTCGTCGTGCTGCAAGCATCTCGCGGCAGTGATGTATGGTGTTGGCGCACGACTCGACAATCAACCTGAACTGCTGTTTCTGCTCCGCGGCGTGGATCATCAGGAACTGGTCTCGCAGGCAATGGCTGCGGGTAATCTGGAGCGTGAACTCAGCAGTGGCAGCAGCGGACTGGATTCCCAGGATCTGGGAGCCATCTTCGGGATTGAACTGGACAACAGCGCCGTTGAACCTTCAAAGCTGGCGAAGAAGAAACGAACGTCGAAGAAAGTCTCTGTGACGGCTGCTGTTGCTGTGACGGCGGCTGTTGCTGTGACGCCGACGAAGGCAAAAGTGAAAACCCGAAAGACGGGAGTGAAGCCAGCGAAGGTGCCTCCGGAAGTTCTGAAAGCAATCGTCAGAGGCGTCACCGCGAGTGCTGCCGGAAAAACGGCGTCGGGGAAGAAAACTTCCGCGCCGACTGAGCTTGTGAAGTCATCTGTTGCGAAAGCCCGTGTTGCGGAAGCAAAAGCTGCATCAAAAAAGAGTCGCGAGAAAGCTTCAACGAAATCCGCAAAGCAGAAAACGGGTGTGGCCACGACAGGCGCAAAACGTTCGGAACGTTTGTAGTCGCAGAACGCTGTTGTGCCGGAGGGCTGACGCCGCTCCGCTCGCCAAAGTGAATCCAGTAGGGTGTGTGCAGCGCCAGCGGAACACACCATTTTCTTGCGCGTACCCATTGGTGCGTTGCGCTCCGCTTCACGCACCCTACGAATAGATTTCACGAACCATGCCTGATACTTCCAGCCCGATTGTCTGCTCGTTCGAAAGCCGTCGTGCGGACGACATGTGCTCGCTGATTCTGCGGCACGGCGGACAACCGCTGTCCGCACCATCCATGCGCGAGATACCGATTGAGGACAATCCCGTCGCGATTCAGTTTGTCCGGGATGCGATCGCCGGAAAATATCCGGTCGTGATTTTGCTCACCGGCGGCGGGACCGAAGCCCTCTTCGAAGTCGCTCGATCTCAGGGTTTGTACGACCAGCTCATTGAGGCATTCAGTCACACGTCGCTCATCATTCGCGGCCCGAAGCCGGCGACCGTGCTGAGCAAACTGGGGCTGAAGTATGCGGTCCGCGCGCCGGAACCGAACACATGGCGTGAACTTGTGGCTGCGGTTGATGAATCCAGAATCACCATTGATGGTCAGGCAGTCGCCGTGCAGGAATACGGACTGCCAAATGCACGACTGTATGCGGAATTGCAGACGCGCGGGGCGATCGTGACGCCGGTTCCCGTTTATCGCTGGGCGCTGCCGGAAGACACCACACCTTTGGAAACCGCTCTGCGCGAAACCGCTGCGGGCCGCGTCGATATCCTGCTCTTTACCAGCGCCAATCAGGTAAGCAACGTGCTGACTGTCGCCGAACAGTGCGGCCAACTGGCCGACATCCGTGCGGCAATTGAAAGTCGAACGCAGGTTGCCTCCATCGGCCCGACCTGTTCCGAAGCGCTTACCGACAACGGTTTCCCGGTCCACTTCGAAGCGTCTCCTCCCAAAATGGGACAACTCGTCCGCGGCGCGATCGAAGCATGGCGGAATCAGTGAAATTGCTGCATGCTCACGTATGGCTTCGCGGCACCCGACTGCAGGCGGAGAAACAGAGCTGGACCCTCGTGCCAACGAAATATCCCCGAGTTTTGCGGTGCCGAATTCCGGGAACAGAATACAGGAGGAATTGATATTGCGGTGCAACAGCATGTCAAAAGTCCGATCGAGATGACTGCCAACTCAACTCTGAAGTATGGGCAATCCAGGAGGTTCAAGCGTTATTCTTTCGGCAGATTCTGCAGGTTCCCATGCTTAACTGTCCTGCACAAACGTTGAGTTCGTCGCGTGAAGTTTCGGATGGAGGGGATTACGGGTTGTCTCAGCGGCGGCGGACGAAATGATGGGGGATGTTCGGCTTGCGCGGTTCATGGATGAGCTACGTGGCTGGTTTGGGAAGTTGTGTTGCGAACGAGAGCCTGGTTTCTGGTCAGGAGTTTTGACCAATCGACGAAGAGCGTCGTCAGCCAGTTCGCAAAAGACATCTCATGATCAGTGACCAATACCATGAAACACTTTCATTTGTGCTTTTCGCTGCTGCTGATGGTTCCGCTGACGGTCGTGCCGATGACTTCGGCGACCGCGCAGGGGGTCAATCTGTCTGTTGCAAATGTCCCCGTGACGCCGGCGACGGAAGTCAGTCGTCGGAACACGGCCGTGACGCTCAACTATTGCCGCGCCGCGCTGCATCGGATTCGCCGGGCTCCATCCAAGAATGTGTTGCTTGAGGAGCAGCAGCGGATTCTGAACAATCTGGATCTGAATCAGATCGATGATCCGGAAGTGATTACGCTGTATCGATCTATTCTCGACGAAATCGGGCAGGTCGAAATCAGCGATCGCGAGCGGACGGTGATCGGTGAGCAATTCACGCGCGGCGTGCAGCGAAAAATGGGCACGGATTTTTTCGTCATCGGGGCCCAGGCGGCGACGGGACAGCTTGGTTCTGTCATCCAGTCGGGTGCGAACAGCTGGTGGGACTATCGATCGACACAGATTAAACGCGATGCGGACATCTGGCAGGTAGAGAAGACTCAGTTTACAACACTGATGACGCGATCATCGACGTTTCTGGACAGCTTCTGGAAGCTCAGCCGGAAGAATGAAATCCCGGACCGGTGGCTGCTGCGGGATCAGGATCTGGATCAGTTGTCCGATACGCTGGAGGAGCAGGATCCCGGCAGGCGTCTGCGAATGCTGGCTCGAATCGAACGCTTTATGGAATGTTATCCTCCGTACTGGTACTACGTCGCACGAACTCAGCAACAGCTGGGAAAAACGGAAGATGCCGCAAAAACATTTCAACGTCTGACAGAAATCGGCAGCGGCCACTTTCGCCAGGATGATATGCTCGCCAGCAGCATGGCGAATCTGGCGCTGATTCAGGAAAGCCAGCATGATCCAGAGGCACCGCGCACCGCTGCGCGCGCGTTTGATTATTCGACGCGCAACTGGGAATCGAATCTCGTCTGTGCATGGGTGCTTGGTCGGCACGAAGAGTATCGTGATGCGGAAGATCTGATTCTGTGCAATATGGACGAACAGCTTGAAACAGAACAAAGCACCGTCGCGCTGGTGTCGTTGTATTTTCATTCGGC
>JANOUN010001475.1:0-6183 GCA_031416875.1 Planctomycetota bacterium
GCCAGCGGAATTTGCTCTGCGATGCGACAGGCCGCCGCGATCGGTTCCACAAAAACGGCTTCTGCATCGCTGACGTGGTCAGGGACGGCATGCAGATTTCGGTCGGGCACTACCACCGAATCGGCGAAAGCGCCGTCGTGCGCCACGATGCCGATCACTGTGCGATTCGGGCAATGGTTGGACAATTGCCGTCGGCACATCTCGCACGCATGACACGCACAATTGATCTCACCGACCACGCGCTGACCGGCGAAGCGGCCTGAACGGGCAATGCCGACGAACTCATGCCCCAGCGTTCCGCAGAACCCCATGTAGCCCTGGCAGAGCTGCAGGTCCGTTTCGCAAATCCCGGCCTTGATGACATCGACGATGACTTCATTACTGCCAGGCGGTCGGAGTGCAGCATCAGTGCGGTACTGCAGCGTTTGATCAAATACTATGGCGCGCATGGAGAATTATTCCGGTATGTAGATCCGTACATCGTCGAAGTTGCCGATGTCGTCAAACGATCCGAAACCGACTCGGCCTTCGCCGAATGTCTTGTCCGTCGCCGTCATGGCCGCAGTCTGCATGTCGTCGAAGTAGACCAGGACTTCGCCGCTTTCGATGTTGCGGGAAATTCGGACGTTATGCCATTCATCGGTCCAGGGTGTGCCTTTGGTTGTCTTCGTGGAGATCTTTGTGCGAGGCTTCTCGTTGACGATGAAGATCTGGTTGGCATGATCATCGGCCTCTTTTCCCAGATGGACGTAATAGAGATGGCTGTCGTCCTGATACCCGAAGAACAGGCACAGATCGCGGTGGCCATAGTCAGGAATTGTGGACTGCACCCGCACGTCCATCGTAAACGTCCCCAGCTTCAGGTCTCGAATCAAATTGCGATTGAAAGGAGACCGAACCGGTGGCTCAAATTTGCTGTCCTTGCGAATGAGTGATGCAAAATGATTGCCCTTTGCTTCGCCCAATTTCCATGCGGTGGCATCTGTGGGTTCATAACGGTCCATGCTGCTGTCTTCAAAGTCGTGCTGATAAATCAACTTCATGCCGTCCGGTTTCTGCACGTCGTCCGCGATGGCGGGCACAGAGAGGGTGGCAAGGCAAACCAGGGCGGGCAATAAGAGTCGGTGGTGCATGTGATAAACTTTCTGGGGAACGAATTGTAAATGGTGTTTTTTGATAAGAATACCGCTGTTGGAGTGGAGTCTTTCGACTGCCGGGTTGGGAGACAACATATTCGTTTCACATTCGCAGCTGGCCTGACTGAGTTGGAGTGGAGTCTTTCGACTGCCGGGTTGGGAGACGCAGGCTGGTGCATTGTCAGGACTTGATTTTGGGGTAGGCCGGACCAAGCGGAGCGTTGTTCCGGCACCGGGCCAATCTGCCGGAACGGCGCTTCGCTTGGTCCGGCCTACAGATTGAACGCTGACTTGTTGTCCTGAAAAAGCACTTGAGCGCATACTTCAACAGAAACCGATCATGGTGGGCCAGCGCGGCATCGCTGCCACTGGTCCCACGCTACGACAGCAAGGTATCAAATTCCCATGACCATTGACTATCAACTGGAACCTGCGTTATCTGCGGATGAGTTTATCGATGTGCTGCAGCGATCGTCGCTGGCGGAACGACGTCCTGTGGATGATCGTGAACGCATTGAGCTGATGCTGCGCAATGCCGACGTGATCGTGACGGCTCGATCCGGAAAATTGCTCGTCGGCGTGAGTCGCGCGATTACGGATTTCAGTTTCTGCACGTATCTTTCGGATCTGGCGGTCGATGTCGAATTTCAGAAGCTGGGGATTGGCCGTGAGCTGATTGTCAGAACTCATGAGGCAGCTGGTCGCGCGACCCGGCTTGTCTTGCTCGCGGCACCGAAGGCTCGATCGTACTATCCGCACATTGGCATGCAGCCGCACGATTCGTGCTGGATGCTGGAACCTGTTTGAAAAAGGGGTCAGGAACCAATAGTGCAGAGCACCCGTCGGGCCATTTGGCTATTATACTCCACGCGGGTCAGAATGAGGCCCTGTTTTATCAGCCGGTACGCGTTAGCGTGCGGTTACGTCCGAATACCCCGCAAAAACCGGGTGCTAACGCACTCCGGCTGATACCTCGTTATCAGCCGCGTAAAGTATAGTTCCCGACCCCTTTCGTGCTTCCTCCAACAGTACTGATGAGGTTAGCACGCCGCCGCCGACGCCGACGACGCAGGGTCAGTGGCTGGATCAGATTTGAGGTTTATCAGGGAGTCTTCTCGCCAGTCTTCGCAACTGGTGGATCAACGGATACCGCATCGTTCTTTGGAGGTGCGACCTTCTTCTCGAATTCTGCGTACGCCGCCGGAAACCGTTTCTGGAAGATCGAAACGAATCGAGAAAGTCTTTCCGAGCTGTTTGTCCATGCGGGAACTCCCAGCGTGACCTCGCCGTCACCAGACGCCTCTTGAAACTCGCGTCTGACGTCTTTTGATTGGAGACCGCTATCGCCGTATGTTGCAGCATATTCGGTAACCATGAGTGAATGTCGAACAAACTTCATGTCTGCAGCCAATTCCTTCATGAGTGTGTCTTCACTTCGATGAAGCAGAAGCCGAGCACGAAACTCTTTGGCCGTCGATACAAATTCTTTTTGACGAATAGGTTTAGAGAAGAAATACGTCAAACACAATTCGTCGCCGATATCCAGTATTTCCTTATACGGAAAATACTTCGGGTTGTTCCACATCGCCTCCATGGCCGCAAGGTACTCTTTGTCTTCGGGCCCCGAAGATCGATTGCGTAATGACTCTCGAAGCAATGAAATTTTCCGGCCGATTCCCATATCAGATGATTGAACGATGCGATCCACAGCCTTTGAATATTTCTTAACAGCCTCAAGATCCCCTCGCTCTTTGGCAAACGTCGCCAACTTGCGATTTGCGCTCAATGCAAAAGAGGGATCAACAGCCTCCGCTACTCCTGGCGCGTCAACGAATTCCTGTTCATACCTTTCCGCTGCAGCATTGTCTCCAGAGTAAAATGACATCGACGCCATCCATCCCAAAACAGTGCCCTTGGTCCGGAGAAGATCGATTGAAAGCTCAGATTCTGAGGCGGTCGCTTCCTCAACCAGTCTGTCAATGATTTCTTTTGCATTACTGTAAGGCTTGATAGCTGCTGCGGCATCTTGTTCGAGAAATGTGAGCTCGGCAATTCGACTCCAGGACTGTGCAGCGGTGAGCGAATTGGGTGCCATTTCAATGGCCATCTCATGAATGCGCTGTGATTCGGCAACGTCACTGTTTCGAAAATACCCCAGTGCCACTTGATGCAAAGCGGCAGCTCCATCCTGTTTTGCCATGAGCCCAGTTCGTGTTTTTGCCAAGATAGAAGCCTCTTGAGCGGGCAACGACATCGCTGCAACCCCTGAATTCTCAGCAGCATTCGTCAAAGCATTCAATGACAGGCTCAACGCATCCTTCGCGCCATCATCTTTCTCATCACCCCAAGCCCCAGCACAGGCGGCAACAAACAACAGGCTCACGATAGAAATTCGATTTATGAAAATGAGTCGCACAATCGCCTACCTTTCAAAGAAGAGAGTCGTCAATTGAATGTAGCAATAGACAGCCGTAAGGTTTGGACGCATATGATCGCTTGGCAGCCAACACCGTGACCGACAGCAAGTGAGGACACTGGACGGCAGTAGTGCCGTCCAGTTTTCAGACTTTCCGTACATTGCTGCATTATGTTGTTGGCGGTGTTGTTGTCGTTAGCGGATCCGGAACAGGTTGCGGATTTGGTGTCGAGGGTGGTACAGGTTGACAATTTGCGCAGTTGGCCGGCTTCGCATTCTCCTCAAGACGTACATCCGACTGAAACCAACCTGTCCCTGAACCTGAAATAGTTTTCTTGTTGCAATAGGTTGTGGCGGTTGTTTGGCATCCTGTGCATTTGCAAGTCACTTCACAATCCCAGCATTCAATGGTTCCCGTAGCGATCCGCTTTGTGTCAATCAAGGAGAGCTTTCGGCTCACGCAAGGTGTAGTCGAAACAAATGCCTCTGTTTTCTGCTCTACTGATTCTGATACTGTCAACGACGCCCCTACCGTGACCTTAGCCTGAACAGAGCCCTTAATTTCGCCAAACAGGGCCTTCGCCGCGAGCTCCGCACTCGATCCTACTTCATAGCTTCCAGAGACAGAAACTGAATGAGTTTGCGTTGTCGATAGAGTTCTCGTTACATCCAAATTGCCGCACGAAAGATTTTCGATATTAGTGGTAAGTGCCACAACTGACGTGGGGTCGCCAAGGACAACAATTGGCCGGAGCATACAGCTTTGGTTCAAGAAAATGCGCACCCACCGCCCACCATCTGAATTGACCGAGCCGTGGGGTGTCGTTGGATGTGTATCATGCACGTGATCTGCCCACAACAAGTGAGAATTTCCAATACCCAAGCTCAAGCAAAGAAACGCGAACATTGAAATACTGCTTCTCATTGCGATCTCCTAGAAGGACTGAAGGACTGAAGGACTGAAGGACTTAATGACGTAATGACGTAAGGACTGAATGACTGAAGGGTGGAGTCTATCGCTGGACGCCAAATTGTCAACAATCCGTTCTCGGGAAACTGCAAGATAGGTGCAATTCCGAATTGCGTGTGACAGATTCAGTGTTTTTACGGGGTTTTGCGTAGGTTTGAGTTGAGGTTCAGATTTGGCGGTCATGGGCGTGGGGGGCCAGTTCCAGTCAGCAAGGTCGCCGTGCATGTGACAGGCACGCTGCGAATCGAACGTGTTCCAGATCGCCTCCTGACGCTGTTGCACGAAACGGTGAGTATCTACGAAGCGGGTGCCAGGACTCCGTGGCACCTGGAAACCGTCGATCCTGATTTTCGGCAGAGGATGTTCTTCGGAGTAATGTAGAGAGGTCTGGGCTAAAGGCCCAAAATGTGAAAGCCCAGGGCATCGCCCTGGGAAAAATGAATCGAGACACAAAAAGCCCCAAAGAGGCGAAATGATGAGGCGTTCCCCAATCCCGCCCCTTCAGGGCTTTCCTGTTCGAGATTGCCCGATTCCTGGGGCGATGCCCCAGGCTTTCACATTGTGCCGCGTTGCGGCAGTCTGTATGCCAAACTCCCCAGGCAGTTTTGTAAGTTCAAAATACTGAACAGCCGCCATCGCCAACCACACGTATGGCCGAATTGGTGATCAAGGCCTCCTGCACCGTCCACACCTCTCCTCTGAGCACCCATTTTGACATCAAGCGTGTTGGACTAAACGCAGGAATTCACTGGAGTACTCGCAGGAACTGACAATCCGGCGTCAAAAGCGTTTGTCGTTGAAGCAAAGGCGGTTATCCTTCCGCAGCGACGGGACTTTTTTCAAACGCTGACAGATGGTTGCAGACTGATCATGGGATTGTTCGATAAACTTAAACGCGGACTTGAAAAAACGAAACAGATTCTGCGAACAGATGTGCGGGACCTGTTCAGAGCCGGGCAGATTCTGGATGACAAGTTGCTTCAGGATTTCGAAGCCCGCATGATCCGCACTGATATGGGTGTGAAGGCTGCCAGCCGGATTGTGGAACGCATCAGAGCGGATCACGGCGGTCGCACGATTGATGTGGACGCCGTCTGGAAGACGATTCACGACGAAATGGTTGAGCTGCTTAAGGGCCACGATGCCGTTCGCTGGGACCTGAGTAATCCACTTTCACCGCTGGCGAAAGTTGCATCCGGGCCAACCGTCATTCTGGTCGCAGGTGTGAACGGGGTCGGCAAGACGACATCGATTGCCAAGCTGGCGAACCTGTTGCAGAAGAACGGCAACAAAGTGGTTCTCGCAGCCGGCGATACTTTCCGCGCGGCAGCGGTGGAGCAGCTTACGTTGTGGAGCGAACGCCTTGGCTGCACGATTGTCCGCAAGGAAAGCAATTCCGATCCGGCGGCTGTTGCTTACGACGGCGTGCAGAAAGCCGTAGAGATTGGTGCCGACTATCTGATCATGGATACGGCCGGTCGCCTGCAGACTCAGAAGAATCTGATGGATGAACTCGAAAAAATTCGCCGTGTGATGCGGAAGATCATTCCCGATGCACCACACGAGAGCTTGTTGGTGCTCGATGCCACAACCGGCCAGAATGGACTCAGCCAGGCGAAGAGTTTCTCACAGGCCATCGGTTGTACGGGACTCATTCTGGC
>JANOUN010001476.1:0-4110 GCA_031416875.1 Planctomycetota bacterium
GTCAGCAGCATCGCACCGACAAACGCCCAGCGCGGAGGCTCATCGTTCCAGACGGACTGCAGTCCGAAGTGATCCAGATAGACCACGAGACCCATCAGCACCGGCAGCAACCCCAGCAGCAAACTGAACACCGGCAGCGATCGCGTATACTGATTGTCCTTGCCCAGCAGAGAGTGTGTCAGATGACTCAGCAGTGACGTCACCGCCAGAATTGCAATGATGGCGTCCACGCCCAGTTTCAAATTCAGAATCTGCACGATCAGCACTTCGGCCCACAGTAATGTGAATGCCGCAATGTGAATAAAGATGCCGCGTTTGCGGACGGCAAGGTCAGAATAGACGTAGGCGTACGTTCCCGCGAGGACCAGAACCAAAGCCAGCCACTGCAGCCTGTCGCAGATCGGTGACGGCGTCGCGTGCAGTGCGTCGTAGACCGGCTTGAACCAGAACGGATGCAGCCAGTCGCCAGCCACCTCCGCCGCCAGCAGGAGCATCAGCCCGCACGCCAACTGCACATGCCCGGACCAGAAAAATGCCATGCCGAATTTCTGGCGCGTGAACGGACCTTCCCCGACCACGAACGCGCGTTCCAGATGGATTCCGATCAGACCCAGCACGACGAGCATGGTGGCCGGCGATGCGATTTCCCAGAACCGCTGAGGCGAAGGCTGCATGTCGGCGAGAAACAGCAGCCCTGTCATGGCGACTCCGGCACTGAACACGTAGACAAACAGTTCATCTTTCAGGATCACGGCGGCCACCGCATAGAGCGCGCTGATCAGGACGGCACACATCCACAGATGGCCGTCAATCGTGATCAGGTCGTTTGCATGGCAGTACCACAGATTGAGCGGCATCACGAGACACGACAATAACGCCAGCGCCTTCCCGGCCATCTGATACCGCGTGTAATGAATCGTGGCCAGTCCTGCGCCCAGCAGCAACACATTGGTCAGTGCCAGAATTGCAGCCAGCACGGGCGGCGTGAAGTAGTTGTTGAGCCACAGCAGGATCACCAATCCCACGACCATGAGCGCGCCGCCCAGCCCAAGCAGACATTGAATGCTTCGCGGGTCGAGGATAATTTCCAGCAGACTTCGCCGCGGTGCTGAAGGCGCAACCGGTGCGGCGGCTGCTGCAGATGGATTTGGTGCGCCGACAACTTCCTCAGCAACCAGTGGCCTGACGTGACGTGCGGCGGCTTGACTTGCAGGCGAACACTGAGCCATCAGGCTCGCTTCCGATATGCCATCCTGCTGCAACCGTCGTCGCACGGCCATCAGCCGTTCATCGGAATCGGCCTTCAGCGCATGAAACTGAGACAGTGTGATTTTTCCGCGTAATCGCAGATCGTTCAGCAGTTCATTCACATACCGCCCCGCGCGGTAACCACGAATGCCAGGCGTCTCGTTTGTTTGCCGGGGCAGAAAGCCCGGAACTTTTGGAAAGGCGGCGCTGATGCTGGCATCCTGCGAATAGACGCCGTACTGCGCCTGCAGGTCAGCCACAATTTCTTCGCCCTGCGCCCGCGTCAGCTTGCCGCGATCCATCCACTGTTCGCAACACGTCTGCGCCGTACGAACCGCATCCAACAAAGCCGCCCATTGTTGTTCGGAATCTACATTCGCCACTGTCGGTCCCTTTAGCACGATGTCCGGGATTTCATACACTGCATCAAAGCTCGGACGGCATGTTATCGAGTGTTTAGTGAAATACCTAACGTACGCCCGCTCATTAATCACGATACGCCGTGTGACACTGCCTACAGGTTTTTTGGAGGGACATGAAGGCTGCTGTGGCTCTGATGTGGTCGTTCGCCTGAAGTGATGCATGCAACGCCTGAGCGACGTTGTCGGATTCGGACAGCCATTTTCTGAACGTAGCGTCGTATTCCGCAGCGTGTTCTTTTTCGGACAATCGGCGGCTGGCCTCGTGCAAACTTTCTTTCAGCTGCAGTGCTTCGTGAATGCCGTTCAGATCCGGATGATCGGCGGGTGCTTTCCAGTCCGCGGCTGCGCACAGTTTCAGATGATCGAAGTTGCGATCGATCCGGGCCATCGCGGCGGGCAGTGATTCCACGTTCGCCGTTTCCACCAGTTGCGGCAATTCGGTTTCGTCGGACGGCACGGTGTAGTGTTCCACATCCCGCCACAGTCCTTTGTAATCCCGACTGGTCCCGGCGTTCTCCATGATCTTCAAAGCGCCAGCTGAATCCAAGAGCCCCTTCGCGCGGCACACGATGGCTGCAGCGGCGGGACCCCGATGTTTTCCGTGATGGCAGTGGATGTAGAGCGGCACCTTCGACTGCCGCGCCGCGCGGGTCAGCGACAACTGCGCGGTGAGTGGAATGGTGTCGTAGCCAAACGGAACGTGGACGTAGCCAATACCGTATTTCTTCGCCATGTCGATGTCGGGGGTTGCTCCATCCACGCTCACGATCGTCTGCACACCGAGCTTCCTCAAACTGACGAACGCGGCTTCTGCATCCGGTTCACTGCCGGACCAGACGTCGTCCGAAAGCTGTATCAGATTGTGCAAACCCGGCATTTCAAGCAGAATTCTCGGCTGAGCTGCGGTTGAATCCTGCCACAGGGCGACGATGACAAGTCCGAGAAAAAGTTTGTACATTTGGGGCAGCAGGACCGTTGTTTGACTGGAAACGGCGGGAAGACTTTGTAAACCAGACTCAGTTGGACGGCCGGTTTGTCTCATAATTGCCGGATTTTTGCCAGGATCCGCAATTCTTCAGCGAACTGTACCGCTGCGAAACGATTTTGCGCCTCATTGAGGAGAACGAAACTCATGCTGTCAGAAGAACTCGAACGACTGCAGAAATTGCGCGACGCAGGCACACTCAGCGAGGAAGAATTCCATTTCGCAAAGCAGCGTCTGCTTCAAAGCCCAAATCCCGATCCGTCATTTTACGCCGCGCCGCAAGGCCCGGCTGCAGACGCTGTCGGCAGAATTCACGGGATGCAGGAACGAACATGGTGCATGCTGATGCATCTGTCTCAGTTGCTGATTTTCGCTGGCGGGATTGGCATCGCCGCTCCGGTCGTGATGTGGGCCGTCAGCAAAGACGATTCCCGCGCTGCCAATCGCCACGGTCTGGTGATCCTCAACTGGTACATCAGCGCGTTGATTTACGGACTGGTCGCCGGCGCCCTGTGCTTCATCTTTATCGGATTCATCATTGTGCCGGTGCTGATGGCACTCACCGTCATCTTTCCGATCATCGGTGCGATGAAATGCAACGAAGGCACGCTGTGGAAGTACCCGCTGTCGATTCAGTTCTTCGATCCGGATACTGTTTGAGTCTGGCGTAGCGACGTTGCCACACCGGAAGCACACCGTTACCTCAAGCTGCCCGCAGGCATCCACTGCCGCGCGGCGTGGTTGTGAAGGATGGTTCAGGCAGGTCGATGGGTCGGGCGGGACAATCACACATGCCTCACCCACCTCGGAGTGGCGTGCTGTCGCTGTTCCGTGCGTAACGACGTTTGATAGACTACGGTTTTTGTCAATCACGCATTGGAACAGGCGAATGATGAAACTCAGCGAGTACGTGAAGACGGCTGAGGCGGCAGAGATCCTTGGCACTTATCAATCAGAATTAACTCAAACCCGCAATGACCACTCCAGAACGGCAACTCGAAGATCAGCTTATCGAAAAACTTCGCGGCTTGAAGTATGAATATCGCTCGGACATCCGCGACCGAGCCTCGCTTGAGAAAAACTTTCGTGAAAAGTTCGAGGCGCTAAATCGCGTTCGCCTGACCGACGGCGAATTCTCCCGCCTTCTCGACGAGATCATCACGCCGGACGTCTTCACCGCCGCCCGCACACTGCGTGAGCGCAACAGCTTCACCCGCGACGATGGCACACCGCTGAACTTCACCCTGGTCAACATCAAGGACTGGTGCAAAAACACCTTCGAGGTCGTCAACCAGCTCCGCATCAACACCGACAACAGCCACCACCGCTACGATGTCATCCTGCTCATCAACGGCGTGCCCGCCGTGCAGATTGAGCTGAAGACTCTCGGCATCAGCCCACGACGGGCCATGGAGCAGATCGTCGATTACAAGAACGACCCCGGCAACGGCTACA
>JANOUN010001477.1:0-18322 GCA_031416875.1 Planctomycetota bacterium
TACAGATGTGTCGCGGCGGTTCCCTGAAACAATTCGCGGCCCAGCAGGACGATGTTGACCAGTGGCACGAGCGCCAGTCCGACAGTCAGATGCACACCCGGCATGAGGCTGAGAATTCCCGGCGCGAGCGAAACCAGCATCAGCGGAATGAGCCATGCCTGAGCCTCACGAAAACTGCGAGCGAAGCTGGTGATGGACAGCAGCACGGCAGAAAAAAATGACGCGAACACAACCAGCAATGCCAGAATCTGAAAGAACATTCGCAGCGTGGCGCCCTCCGCCAGGATGACGCGATCAAAGCCGGTTGCATACAGCGTCAGCAACATCGCGATCAGATTGATGACGGCTGTCAGGACGGCAACGGTCAGCACGGCGATGAATTTTCCAGTCAACAGATGAGCACGCGAGACGGGCGCGGCCATTAGAATTTCCAGCGTGCCGCGTTCACGTTCGCCCGCTGTCAGATCGATCGCCGGATAGACAGCGCCGGTCATGGTCATCAGTACGAGCATCAGTGGCAGGAAAGCACCGAGCGGCGAGGATTTTGGTGCATTGCTGGCCACCGATTGCCTGGAGATCGTCGGCATGATGCCGGAACCCAGGCGCGTCCGGTCCAGTAACATCCGCAGTTGGCGATCACGAAATGCCAGCAACCTTTTTTCGACCTCGACCGCAGCGCGCAGGCTGAATGCATCACCGCTGCGGCTCAGAACCTGGAAATCAGGCGGCTGGATCTTCCCTGTGGTCTGATCCTGAACGGCGAGCGTCTGGCGGACCCCCACATCAGCCTCGGCGGACTGCAGGAATTCGCCCATGTATTCAAGCTTCACCGAACTTTCGTATCGCCGAAACCGGATGGGCGGACCTTCCGAATCGCCACTGTTCATCAACGATTCGATGGCCGCACCGGTCGAAGAACCGGTGAGTGAGCTGGCAACATCCTGCACGGACGGCGCCGCCTCCTTTTGGATTGAATTCTCTGTGTCAGAGTCGGCATGGGGAGCTTCGTCATTTCCGCTTTGAACTTTGTGCCCCGCGTCTTCTTCAAGGATCGCGGTGGCGAGTTCCGCCGAAATGCTGCGGTCAAATACTACAACGGCGGGAGGCGAATCCGGATTGACCCGTTGGATCGCAAATCTCTGAACCACGGTACCCAGCAACGGATAGACGATCAGCGGCATCACAATCAGCGTCACGAGCGTGCGTCGATCTCGCAGCGATTCCCGAAGTTCCTTCCGAGCCAATCGCAGCACACGAAATAGCGGGGACGAGACTATTCGCGCCGGGCCGGCGTCTTGTTGGATTTCCTGACGGTCTGGTTCATTGTTGACTTGTTCGCTGCCTGGACTCACGCAGACCTGCCTTCACGTTCGGGAACTGCGGCCACGGGCTGAGGCTGCATGGATTCTTCCGTCGTGGAATCGTTCTCTTCCATCAGATCCAGAAACATATCGGTGATGGATTCGCGTCCGGATTTCTGCCGCAATTCCGTCAACGTTCCCTCCAGCTGCAGGCGACCACGGAACATCAGGCCAAAGCGATCGCACAACCGCTGAGCCTCTTCCAGGCGATGCGTGCAGAAGATCACCGCCTTGCCCATTTCTTTTAGGCGTGCGGTGAAATCGAAGATTCGTTTTGACCCGACAATATCCAGTCCTCGCGTTGGTTCATCCATCAGCACGACAGGCGGATCGTGCATGAGTGACCTTGCCAGATTGACACGCTGCTGTTGTCCGGTACTCAAGCCGGAACATGGTCGGTCAATGAAACTGCTCAGGTCAAATACATCCGCAAGCTGATCGATCCGCCGAATCGCATTGTCTTTGGGAACATCATAAAGGTCAGCAAAGTAGTGCATCAATTCTCGCGCTGACAACCATTGATACAGCCCGGCGCTGGCCGAGACCAGTGCGACGCTGCGCTTGACCTGTTCCGGTTGAGTTGCCACATCGAATCCAGCAACGGACGCATTGCCGCTCGTCGGCTTCATCAGGCCCAGGATCATTCGCAATGTCGTGGTCTTCCCCGCACCGTTCGCCCCCAGGAGCCCGAACACTTCACCACTTCGAACATTGAGTGACAACCCATTGACAGCATGCACATCCCCGACCGGCGTCGTAAACGTCTTACGTAAATTACGGGCTTCAATCAGATCGGGCATGGTGGATTTTCGCGAATGAAGTATTTCCCCCTGGCGGCAAACCAGCCCGGGGCTGCACAGCACTACGCCGATGGACTCCAATCCTCTGGCAAATTCCACAGAATCTCGGGCTTCCGGGGTCACTTAGGCGAGCGGGGAACGTGAGTCCCCTGATGCGGCGCGGGTGAACAATCCTTGGGTCGACACTACCCGGCTCGCCGGTACGTTTTCAGCGATTCGTGAACGATGACCACCTGCGACCTCTGAGTTCAACATTTTCGCCTGCGAGTAATGCCTGCCTCTTGGGATTACATGGCTAAAATGATCTGTTTTCGTCGCAGATTCAAGGAACTTGGCGTAGTCCTTGTCTTGCTTTCAGCATCCCGATACTCTGCTCGCCTTTTCCAGAACCCGCAGCGCGGTGAATAACTCCTCGGTTTTTTGAAAAAACAGGCCGCTCTCGAAGGAATCGGACGGCGTCCCTTGTGGTTGCGATTGGCGTTGAGGTTATCTCTTGTCGGATCAGGATCGAATTGTCATCACCGGAATTGGACTGACTTCCCCGAACGGAAACAGTCTGGCGGAGTTCCGTCAGAATCTTCTGAACGGGAAGTCCGGTGTGGTCAATTACGAAACTCGCTACATGGGACCGGTGCTCGCCGGCGTCTGCAATTTCGACGAACTGCGATACCAGAAAAAGAAAGACATCCGCCGCGGAACCCGAGCCGGGTCGATTGCCGTTTACTGTGCAAATGAAGCAGTCCGCGACTCAGGGCTTGATTGGCCGAACGTTGCACGCGATCGAGTCGGCGTTTACATCGGAATCACAGAACACGGCAATGTGGAGACTGAAAATGAGATCTACGAAATCTCAAAGTTTCAGTACGACACGAAAGTCTGGTCGCATCATCACAATCCACGCACTGTTGCCAACAATGCTGCCGGCGAAGTCACGCTGAATATGGGCATTACGGGGCCGCATCTGACGCTCGGTGCAGCCTGTGCGGCGGGAAACGCCGGATTTATTCAGGCCGCTCAGATGCTGCGATTGGATGAAGTCGATATCGCCGTCGCCGGCGGCGTGTCAGAGAGCATTCATACGTTTGGGATTTTTGCCAGTTTCGCAGCTCAGGGAGCTTTGGCAACGCACGAGGATCCGACAAAAGCCTGCCGTCCCTTTGACATCAATCGCAATGGCATCGTCGTCGCGGAAGGCGGCGGGATCTGCACGGTGGAACGTCTTCCCCATGCATTGGCGCGCGGTGCGAAGATTTATGCGGAAATTATTGGCTATGCGATGAATTCGGACGCTCGCGATTTTGTCCTGCCAGACGCCAATCGTCAGGCGGAATGTATGCAGTTAGCAATGAAGCGTGCAAAAATCAACGTCGATCAGATCGATATCGTCAGCAGCCATGCGACGGCGACTGAACAAGGCGACATTGAGGAGGCGAGTGCGTTGCGGCGGATTTTTGCCGACAGCAAGGCCGTCATCAACAATACGAAGAGCTTTATCGGGCACGCGATGGGTGCTGCAGGGGCTTTGGAAATGCTGGGTAATTTACCGTCATTTGACGATGGGATTGCCCACGCTACAATCAATCTCGACGATCTTGATCCAAGGTGCGCGTTGCCAAATCTCGTTATCAATCAACCCCGAGAATTGGGCAATGTGAACTGCATTCTGAACAATTCATTCGGTATGCTGGGCATCAATTCAGTTGTGATCGTCCGTAAATATGTGGGCTGACAGTTTGCGAGCAGAACGGCGCTGGAAGCCGATGAATTGTTTTTTTGTGGATTTCGGATTGCTCAGAAGCATCCATTTGAAGAGTGCGAGGGTGGTTTAATGACGTCAGATCAGATTCGGCAGGTGATTCTGGAAATTCTGGAGCGGATCGCTCCGGACGAGGATCTCACCGATCTGGATGATGTGCTCCCGTTCCGCGAACAGATGGAACTGGACAGCATGGATTTTCTGGATATTGTGATGGAACTTCGGAAGATGTACCGCATCCAGATTCCGGAAGAAGATTATCCGAATCTCAACACCATGGCGGGCACGGTCAATTACCTGCTGCCACGGCTGAAAGATGTTGCGGTCGGAGCGTGAGCTGAGGGTCGTTCGAATATAACTGCTAATATCCCTGGGCGCGATTTCTGTAGCTTGGACATTCATGTGCGAGTCCTTGCCCGACAGCGTTTCTTGGCCATGCGACGGACATGAATGTCCATCCTACATTCGACACTCACCGGTCGGAAGGTTATTGCTGTGCGTTATGACACCGTTATTATCGGTGCCGGAATGTCCGGTCTGTCTGCTGGCGTACGTTTGGCATACTTTGAAAAGAACGTCTGCATTCTTGAGCGTCACACTACGGTGGGTGGTCTGAATTCGTTCTACCGACTGCGAAAGCGCAACTACGACGTTGGCCTCCATGCCGTGACAAATTATGCCGAACCTGGGACAAAACAGGGACCGCTCAGCAAGCTTTTACGCCAGTTGCGAATGAAGTGGGAAGACTTCGACCTTCGCCCGCAACTTCGTTCATCGATCGTATTCCCTGACTGCTCGCTTCATTTTACAAACCAGTTCAACTTCTTCCTCGAACAAATCGCCGCTGCGTTTCCGCAGCAGATCGACGGCTTCCGCAGACTGGTGACGCGCATTGCCGAACACGATGCACTCGATCTCGAACGTTCAACTCTGTCCGCTCGGCAGGTTGTATCAGAATACATTCGGGATCCGCTGTTGGTCGACATGATCTTTTGCCCGTTGATGTTTTATGGAAGTGCCACGCCGCGCGACATGGACTTTAATCAGTTCGTGATCATGTTCAAAAGCATTTTTCACGAGGGTTTCGGACGGCCGTTCGACGGCATTCGGCTCATCCTGAAACGACTGGTTAAACACTTCAAGGCGCTTGGCGGACATTTGAAGCTGCGTGCGGGAGTCCAGGAGATTCGGCAGACAAATGGCGTCGCCACGTCGGTGCTGCTGGACGACGGGACCGAAATCGAAGCCGAGAATATCCTGTCATCAGCGGGTGTGGCGGAAACCATGCGAATGGTCGATCCCAACGCTCCGTTGATGAAAGCCGAACCGGGCGATATTTCGTTTGTAGAATCCATCAGCGTGCTCGATTGCGAACCAGCGTCACTGGGGCACCGCGATACAATCGTGTTCTACAGCGATTCCAAAGATTTCCATTACGAACGCCCCAGCGTGCCTGTCGATTTGCGGAGCGGCATCGTGTGCTCGCCGAATAATTTCGACTATTCTCAGCCGCTCGAAGATGGGCGAATTCGCATCACGGCTCTGGCGGATCCGCACTACTGGCTGAATCTCCCGGAAGAAGAATACGTCGCTGCCAAGGATTACTGGAACTCACAGATTATCCAGAGTGCCTTGAAGCACTTGCCGGATTTTCGTCCGCATGTGATTGACACCGACGTCTTTACTCCACGGACAATTCGAAGATTCACCGGCCACCTCAACGGCTGCGTCTACGGCGCGCCGCAGAAATTTGTCAATGGCCGGACATCAGTTCAGAATCTGTATCTGTGCGGAACTGATCAGGGTTTCCTCGGCATCGTGGGAGCGATGCTCAGCGGGATCACGATTGCGAATCGCTATCTGCTGAAATAGCCATCCGGCAGCAAAGGACATTCATGTCATCCAGCAAAGTGCTCGTCATCGTCGGCGATGCAACTGAAACTCTCGACACGATGTATCCCTACTATCGGCTCATCGAATCCGGCTTTCAGCCTGTGGTCGCTGCGCCGGAAAAGCGGCGGTATCAGATGGTGCTGCACGAAGTCAAACCTGGCTGGACGATCACGAAGGAATGGGAAGGCTATTCGATTGAAGCGGACGTCGCATTCAAAGACATTGTCGAAGCCGAATACGCCGGGATCTTTTTCTCCGGCGGACGGGCTCCCGAATACATCCGCTACGACAAAGACCTGGTGCGCATCACGCAGCATTTCTTCGCGGCCAACAAACCCATCGCCAGTGTCTGCCATGGCGTAGAGATTCCCGCCTATGCCGACTGCGTTCGAGGGCGACGTATGGCGACCGTGCCAAAGTGCCGTTTTGATCTGGAAGTCTGCGGCGGCATTTTTGTCAACGAGCCCTGCGTGATAGACAGCAACCTCGTCAGTGGTCGCACATTCCACGACAACGGCCACTTCGTCGCCCCCTGGATTCGACTGCTGGAAGCGACCCGCGGTTGAGACGATGCCTGCGGCTTGCCTTTAAACCGCATTGACATTGAGAACCGGAGTTTTTGTAGGGTGTGACAAGTGAGCATCGCGAACGCAGGCACACCATGAGTTCAATTGCAGACTGGTGTGCCTGCACGGCTTGTCAGCCGTTTGTCACACCCTACGGACCCAAAAATGCATGCCTGACTTTCTTTTCTGGTGATGATCATCCATGGCTCCGCCCAGGGCCGTCATCTGCAGAACCTGGTACGAGTTGTGCGTGCATGTTGATTTGGAGTATCCGACTTCTGTCGATGGCTTGAAGCAGAAGTTGTTCGCAGAGTTCGCCAATACCGATTCCGCGGGCACGCGCAGACATCGGGACAAGACTGTGGGAGGTCATCCCGGGGATGGTATTGATTTCCAGGATCCAGGGCCGGCCTGTTGCATCGACACGAAGGTCTGTGCGACTGATTCCGGTGACTCCGCAGATTTTGCATGCTGCCAGCACAATCTCAGTGAGGTTGGCGGGCAGATTTTTTGCTGCGACGTCGTAGCGGGTCGTTTCGTCGGTGTACTTGGCGGCGTAATCATACCAGCGGGCGGACGGCAAAATCTCAACCGGTGGAAATGCGTCGCCATTGATGACCGGGACGGTGATTTCGCGACCTTCAATGAATTTTTCGATAAGGAACTCCTCTCCCCACCCGGCAGCTTCAGCAGCGGCAGATTCGATTTCCAGTTCCGAATCGACAATTGAGATGCCTACGCTTGATCCCTGAGCTGCTGGCTTCACAACCTGCGGATAGCCGATTTGGCGTGAGGCATTTTTGATCGATTCGCTGGACGCATTGCGAGGCAAAGCAAGTCCGGGGGCGACCGGGAGTCCTGCGTTTGCCAGGATTTCACGGGTCGCGACCTTGTCAAACGTCAGCGCCGATGCGGTCGCAGAGCTTCCGAGCCATGGTATTCCAAGTCGTTCCAGTTCTCGCTGCAGTGTCCCGTCTTCGCCGCCCGTACCATGCAGCATGGGGAGAATGACATCTGTGCTGCGGGGGATTTCATGCAGGGCCAGGATCGCGGGATCAAATTGCAGCACCCGATGCCCGCGTTGTTTCAATGCCGCCGCCACGCAGGCACCGCTTTCGAGACTGACTTCGCGCTCTGCAGATTCACCACCTGCCAGTACAACGATGCGCAATGCGTCGCAGTGAGGAATGGTCGGTGACATTGCAGAACCTCCTTGTTTTTGGTGACGATCAAGCCACGCCACCTCGAATCAAACCATGGACTCGATTACCAGACTTTAATTTCCAGTTCCAGATCCACCGCAAATTTTTCTGCCACCGCTTTTTGAATGCGACTGATGAGTTGTTCGACGTCTTTGCTGGTGGCACCGGATTCAGTCACGATAAAGTTAGCATGACGTTCGCTGATCCGGGCTTTGCCGACGGACAAGCCCTTCAGTCCGCATTGTTCAATCAGCGATCCCGCACTCAGCCCGCGCGGATTACGAAAGATGCAGCCTGCAGATTGATCTGCCAGCGGCTGAGTCGATCGCTTCATAATCCAGTTCTTGCGCATCCGACGAGTCAACTCTTCAGAGTCGTCGCGTATGAGTTCCAGCGTGGCCGACAAGATAAGTAAATCCTGAATACTGCTGCGCCGGTAAGAAAATGATAACTCATCACCTCGTCGCACAGCGATGTCATTGTCCTGCGTCAGGACTCGGACACTTGTGATCAACTGACCAATATCGCCCGTCCGTCCGCCGCTGTTACCAACAACGGCACCGGCGATCGTGCCCGGAATGCCGACGAGATACTCGATGCCTCCCAGCCCCGCGCGAACGGCTTCGGCCACAACGTGCGACAGCAATGTGCCACCACCCGCCGTGAGTGAAGTGCCTTCGATCGTCACTGCACCAAGGAGCGGTTCGACCACTCGAAGGACGACCCCCTGTACGCCTGCTTCGCGCACGAGCAGATTTGATCCGCTGCCGAGGATATGGATCGGAAGTTGCTGGCTTCGGCAGGCCGAAACGACATCCAGCAGTTCTGCTTCTGTTCGCGGGGACACAAAGTACTGCGCAGGGCCACCCAGCCGCAGCCATGTGTGCTGGCTGAGCGGTTCGTTACGCTGCAGAATTTCGCTGAAGTCTTCGATGGATTTCGTCATGGATCTGATGTGTCCTGCCTGCTCCCATTGTGATAACAACGTCACCTGGTCGCCCGGAATGGTCTAATCTTGCCAGAACCTGGTCAAGATTCGTCATCAGGAAAGCGCGGCCTCCCGATTCAGAGATACTTCGGACCAGAGTTCCTGAAACGCGGCTGCAGTGAGCGAGGGAAGCCTTTTCTCGCGCGGGAAGTACGGGAAGGATAAGGCATTCGTCGGCAAGTGAAAGGGCAGAACGAAAATCTTCAAAAAGTGCCGAAACTCGCGACAACTGATGAGGCTCAAAAACCGCGATTAGTCGGCGGTTCTGGAAGACACTGCGTGCCGTTTCGAGCGTAGACCGGATTGCGGTTGGATGATGAGCGTAGTCGTCGATCCAGTCGATGCCGAACAACTGTCCGCGATGTTCGAAACGCCGACGAATTCCGGAGAATGCCGCGATACCGCTGATAGCTGATTCGACAGAGACGCCCGTTGCTACGGCCCCGGCAATGGCAGCGACGGCGTTCTGCCGATTGTGAAGTCCGGGCACCTGCAGCTGGACCCGCCCCACATCCTGGGTTCGGTTACGCAGCAGAAACGTCTGCTGCTGACTGTTGCCGGGAATTCCGGCGGGCCTTGATTCGCAACAGACGACATTCCAGTCCGCTTCGTCCTGCAGCGAAAATGAAACCGTCCGTCGTCCGCACGCAGCTGCGATCGCCGCAGAACGCTGGCAGTCATGGTTAAAAACCAGAGTACCATCACGCGGAAGCCTTGCCACAAAGTCGCTGAAGGTTTGATCACAGGCGGCGTGTGACGAAAAGCAATCGAAGTGATCTGCTTCGATTCCTGTGAGGACAACTGTCTTTGGTGACAGATGCAGAAATGACTGACGGTATTCGCAACTTTCGACAACGGCCACCGCGCCCGATCCAAAGATACCGGAGCGACGTTGATCTCTCATCACTCCACCAACATACGCCGACGGATGACAGCCCGCTTGTTGCAGGATACACCAAAGCATTCCGCTCGTCGTCGTTTTTCCATGTGTCCCGGCGACGCATGCCTGACTGCGGGATACAAGAAACCGGCTCAGCGCCTGTGGAAGTGACATTGGCGTTAAACCAAGCGATCGGCAGCGCTGCAGCAGCGGACAGCGTTCTGGTACAGCCATTGAATAAACGACGTACTCAGGCGTATTCGCGAACATCGGTTCCGCGTGATCAGGATGGAAGAGTCTGGCGGTCTGAGGACCACCAGGCGTCGTCCAGCCATACTCACTGGCTGTCAGTTCGTCATCCGTACCTACGACTGATTCGCCAGCGTCAAGCAGCATCTCGGCGAATGCTCGCATCCCGGCACCCAACGCACCGATCAACAGCCACGGCCTTCTGGACTGCGTCGAGAAACTGCTGAAAAACAGTTCGTTGTCGTCCTTTAACATGTCGTTTTTCACGGGGCCATCCTGGCATTCATTCCGGGTGTCACGATTGTGACCTGCCACTTGAACAAGCAGGAACGGTAATGGTTCTTTGCGATTTTTGACAGAGCGAGACTGGAGGAAAAAGGGTGGACCGGGTAGATTGGGGCTACATCTGAAGAACCACATGGCAAAAAATTCATGATTTGTTGATTTCGCGTAGCCGGATGTTGCTGCGAAGTGACAACTCTGCTGAAAAATGTATTATTCTTCGAGAATGCAGGAATGCAACATCCTGGCTGTTGTGCAGGCAATCAAATTCAGAAGTCAGCTGGACGCCTTTTTCAGGCCTCAAGTGACTTGCTGTTTTGATTTTGACCAGCGGCCCATATCCCGCCTGATGAATCGAAGTCGCTGGAATCAGCAGGAGGCAATTCGGTGCCTGTCGATATTCCACAGTGCAAAGTTAATGTATTATGACCAACGGTCCGCGACAGTTTAAGCTGCCTTCGAATGGATTTTCGTTTTCGCGGCTTGCAGCTGCCATCAACAGCGTTCATTTTTCTGAATTTGTGAATGAATATGAGTGATCCCGTTTTTCAAGGTGAAGAAAACTCCAGACCGGCCCATGAGGCAGTTCCGGCGGAACGTTCTACCTACCTTGCTGAGCGCGTTTACCTTGTCGATGATGATCCCGCAGTGCTCAGGGTCATCAATACCATGCTGCAGATCTCCGGGTACGACGTTCGAGCCTACAGTTCGCCTTCAGAATTCCTGACAGACTCTGAGCAATTGCCGCCCGGTGTCGTCGTCACGGATCAGGTCATGCACCAGGTTGAGGGGATTGAGGTTCAGCGTCGTTTGTCAGCTCGCCCTAATCACTTCAAGGTCATTCTTGTCACGGCATTCCCAACGACCAGTCTGGCTGTAGAAGCCATGAGAATTGGGGCAGTCACGGTACTTGACAAACCGTTCGACCGTGTGGAATTACTCGCCGCCGTAAAAGAGGCGTTTCGACAGTTGAAACATGCCGATTCATTCAACGAAGTCCTGCCACCAGTACTTCCACCAGGCGAATCGTATCTGGATCGACTCTCAATTCGCGAGCGTGATGTCATACTGCTGGTCTACAAAGGAGGTACGAACAAGTCCGCCGGGATTCAGTTGGGGATCAGCTTCAAAACGGTGGAAAAGCATCGCAGCAGTGCCATGAAGAAAATGCAGGTTTCGTGTATTGCCAGCCTTGTCCGCCTGCTGGACCGGGATCTGAGACGCAAATGAGCGTTCTGGTCAGGGGTTTGAAGGAAGTTTGCTTTCCGGGCAGGAATGGTTTTCCCTGCGCCCGGCAAGTGATAGTCTAATGACCGTACGGAGCATGAATTCTTCATGGCAACGGTACGCTCGCCCGAACCAACAGGCCATGTGGTCTCATTCCGGCGAACATAATTCATGGGACTCGGTTTGGCAGAGCCACAAAGATGCAGGTTCCGGTCGCCGCTCAAAACTTTCTGGAATTGCTCGAAAAGAGCGCGCTGCTCACAGGACCGCAGATTAAGAAAGTGCGCGACAAGCTTGGGATTCCCGATACAGCCACGGCGCGAGAGACAGCAAAGCTGCTGGTCAAAGGACGTGTGCTGACCCCGTTCCAGGCCGAACGCCTGCTCGAAGGACGATATCGGGGGCTGGTAATTGACCGCTATCGCATTCGCGAAGTGCTGGGCTTTGGAGGGATGGGTTGCGTTTTCATCGCCGAAGATCCAAACGAGGATCGCAAAGTCGCAATTAAAGTGCTGTCCTCAGAGCATGCCCTGGATGCGGGGATGCTTGCCAGAATGAAGCTGGAAGCAATCGCCGGAATGCGACTCAATCATCCGAACATCATCCGCACATATCGAATGGACACGACCGGTGCCGTCCATTATCTGGTGATGGAACTTTTTCGCGGCATCAGTCTGCATGAACTTGTCGCCCTGTACGGAGCCCTCAAGTGGCCGATGGTTTGCGACATCGCACTGCAGGCAGCGGAAGCGCTGAAGGCCGCACATGCTCAGGGGATTATTCATCGCGACATCAAGCCGGCAAACTTTCTGATCAATGAGGAGGGCGTGACGCGCATTCTGGACTTCGGCCTGGCGATGATGAAGGACGTACCGGAAGAGGAGTTTTCGCTTTCCATGGTCTTCGGCCATGACTGTCTGGGAACGCCTGATTACATTGCTCCGGAACAATCGATCGACAGTCGCCATGTGGATGCTCGCGCTGACATCTACAGCCTTGGCGCGACTCTGTATGTGGCGTTGACCGCCCATGTACCGTTCCCGGAAAAATCCAACAAAGCGAAACTTGAGGCGCATCGATCGAAACGACCGAAAAACGTGTGTCAGCTTCGTCCGGAGATTCCTGCTGAAATCGGGGCCATCATTGCGAAGATGATGGAAAAAGATCCGGCAAAGCGTTTTCAGTCGGCAGATGAACTTGCGGATGCTGTCCGACCGTACGCGCAGCGAAAGGCGATCCAGTTCGACTTTCGTGAGTTGGTGACGCTCAGGGCAAAGCAGGCGAAGGCAAAAGCAGAGCAATCGGGAAAAAAATCGTCGGGCCAACGATCGTCCATCACATCGGCGTCGGGCTGGCTCAAAGAAGGCAGTCACCAGTTTGCTCAAGGAACTGACAGCTTCAGCCAGTCCGAAACGCCCGCCATTCGGCAACCGGAACCTGATCGAGTCCGCACTGAAGCTGTGCGCTCGGCGACACAGCCTGCTCCGCGTCCGGCTGCATTCAAAGGCCCGGCGCCGCCAGGCTGGCGACTGCAGATTCTCGGCACAAAGCGCCAGGCGGCACTGGTCAAAGCCCGAACTTCGATCGGTTCGGCACATGGTGCCGACCTGCTGCTGCTGCGTGAAGATGGCGTCGACAGCGTGCAATGCTGGCTGGAATACGACGGACTGCACTGGAAGCTGCATCAGGAATCAAAAACGCTGCCCACTTACGTCAACGGAAAAGTGGAAGCATTGTGTCACCTTTATCATGGTTCAAAAATCACATTCGGTGGAAAAGCAGGTGTGAGACTTATCAGCCTTCCGCAAGCGGCCAGGAATCGAAAACGCATCATCAGTTTACTCATAGGGTTGATTGTGATCCTGACCATCAGCGGACTTGCCTCGTTCCTGCTGAGGATGTTGCAGATTATCTAAAATCCACGATGCCGCGCTGCTGAAAGCCGCGAATGAGTTGCCGCGTCCATGTCTTGTTATTCCAGCTTCAGTGGACGTTGCATGAGTTCAACCGTTGCTTCGCGAGGGCATTTGTTTTCGAAGAGCACGCGATAGACCTGTTCGGCGATCGGCATGTTGATACCGCGTTGACGGGAAAGATGGTAAACGCTTCGTGCTGTAAACACACCTTCCGCGACGGCGGTCATGGATTCCAGAATCTCCTGGAGCGACTGTCCACGTCCCAGGGATTCGCCAACAAAGCGATTCCGACTGTGCGGGCTGTTACAGGTCGTGACAAGATCTCCCAGGCCGGCAAGCCCAAAAAATGTCTCGCTGTTCGCCTCCAGCGCTGTTCCGAAACGTACCATCTCCGCCAACCCGCGTGTCAGCAGTGCCGCCTTCGCGTTGTCACCGAACTTCAGACCGTCACAAATTCCGGCGGCAATTGCGATGACATTTTTCAGTGCACCGGCGAGTTCAACGCCTCGCTGATCGGCATTGGAATACACGCGGAGGGTTTCCATCGACAACAGTGACTGAATGCGTTCTGCTGCGTCGAGCGATTCACAGGCAGCCACAATGCTTGCGGGTTTTCCTGCAGTGATTTCTTCGGCGTGACACGGGCCTCCCAACACAACCACCGGACGTTGACCGACAATCTGCTGGATCATCTGACTTGGGCGAAGCAGCGTGTCGTTTTCGATCCCCTTCACAGCACTCACGAAGAGAGCCTGACTGGGAATCAGCGATGCCAGTTGCTGCATGGCTTCACGGAGACCAACGGTCGGAACGCACACCAGCACGACAGAGGCCTGCCGCAGTGCAAACGTCGCATCCGCTGTCACTTCAATGGCGGCTGGCAGTTTGACGTGCGGCAACAGGCGACTGTTTTCACGCGTTTCCTGGATGTGTCGTGCAAACGTCTCGTTCCTGGCCCACAGCCGCACTGAAACGTCCGGGTTTTTGGCAGCCACCCATGCACAGGCCGTTCCCATAGCTCCTGCACCCAGCACACTGATAACAGTCATGATGTTTCCACCGCGAATTACGAAAACAGCCCAGTTCGGAAGAGGTGTATTTCAACGGCGTGTGGCGTGAACGCAACAGACTCTGGCGGGAAAACCAGGAAACGCGGTAATCCGAGCGTTCGACAAATTCGCTGAAATCGCGCATTCACACTGATCGTTGCCCTTGAATCCCATTGACAAAATTGAAAGTCGTTTGCGGGCCCTGGAAACTCAACCAATGGTTGCACAGTCTTTAGTTCAGTGAAACTGCTTTCAGAATTGCACAACCGAGTCAAAGGTAAACCAATCCATGACCCAGCTATCTGTCATCGAACAACCGGGATCTGTCTTCGTGGAACGTCGTCAGCGCGAGGCCGGTACGACCCCCAGTGCATCAGAACGCCGTCAGTTTCGCGACGGAGACCGATCCGCTCGCCCCGAGGTGGCTGAATTGGCAAATGCCGTCGACGACTACAAGATCTCCCGTCACCGCCGCTTCATTACCTTTGAAGAACTGTTCGACGTAATGGCTTCGCTGGGTTATCACAAATAACCTGATCGTTATCACCGGTTTTCTTCCACGATCGCTAATGTTTCTTTCTCTGAACATGCCTCGGCAATCGTTTTATTTCCCCCTGTCTGCCTTTTGTGGGCAATACTCCACTGCCGGAACAAGGAAGCATCGTGGTGAACTGAAGGACTGACACCGAGAACCGAATTTTTCGGTTCTGAATGCATCCGGCCATAGCTGTTGTCGCAGCGACTGGCGGCAGTCATGCAGAAATGGATCTCGTTTCGTCCCCGCAAAACGTGAAGAGGGTGCATTGCTATGTCGGACTATTCTTCTGATCTTCTCGTCACTGAACGACGCAGAACAGGTCACACACGACTGACTTCAAACCGCAAACCTGCGGCCGCTGAAGACAAAGTCACGGAGAAAAAAAATACCAAAACCATAAAGTCCGAGCCGGAAACTGTTCAGACGGCGACGGAAGTGACCATCCAGGAGCGTCGCGAAATCATGGATCGTCGCCGCCAGGATCGGCGTCGGCAGATTGATCCGACGACCTGCGAACGTGACTATTCAGATGGCGAGATTGAATTCATGCGGTCAATGGACGACTACAAACGCAAAAGCGGTCGACCGTTTCCGACATGGAGCGAAGTTCTGGAAGTGCTGATGAGCCTTGGATACCGCAAGGTAGCGGATCCTTCCACAATGGAATGGCGCACCTTTGGAGACCACATGGGATCGCTCTGACGACATTGTTCTCAACTGCTGCGAACCGCACCTCAAAGGCAAAGCGTTGCCGGGGGAGCGGTTCGCCGGTTTTTACGGTGATCGGAAGCAAGCAGTTTCCCGTTACGATGATCAACGCAGACGACCGAATGTCATGATCGTAATATCGTCGTTCTGATCACGGCCATTCGCATGGATCCGCACATCCGCAAGCAAGGCTCGCCCCAGCACTTCAGGATCGGGTGAACCGGCTGCCACAAAATCACGGACGCGTTCCTTTGTGTAAAGATTGCCGTCAGGATCCATGGCTTCATCGACGCCATCTGTGATCAGCACAAACATTTCGCCGACGGCAATTTCCCGTTCAACAACTTCGTACGGATACCCGTCCACAATCCCCACGGGAATTCCGATCGTCTCCTGATGGAATTCTTCAACCTCCCCGCTGGCCTTGCGAATCAACGGGGACATGTGTCCGGCGTTGGCCATTGTAATGCGGTTCGTATCCAGATCGATCACTCCCAGGATATACGTCACAAAGCGGCCCTCAACCATGCTGTGGCACATGTGAGAATTGATGCGCTGGATGGCAATCTGCACGTCATCAGTGAAACTCATCGTGTTCTGCACAACGCTCGCCATTCGCGACATGATCAGCGCGCCGGGCACGCCTTTTCCAGCGACATCGCCAAACGAGACGCACACCTTCCGCAGACCAATCATGAAGCAGTCAAAGTAGTCGCCTCCGACAGCCTGAGCCGCATCGTAGGACGCAAAGAAACGATAGCCTGCGACGTCGGGCATCTTCTCCGGCAGCAGCGCTTTCTGGACACCGCTGGCGATTTTCATTTCTTTGTCCTGCTTCTGCTTATCGACATGACTTTGTAACAGCCGGACATTTTCGTACGAATGAGCGGACTGGTTGGCCACAGCCAGCAGCAACTCCAGATCTTCTTCCGTGAATCGCTTCATCGGATTCTGCGTATCAAGACTGATGACACCAAACACTTCGCCTTCCATATCCAGCATCGGGACCAGCATCATGGAATGGATCGTCAGACTGGAAATCGATTCACTCGCGCTGAATCGTGAGTCGCTCGCTGCGTCAGCCGACAGAATACCGGTCTTGTCGTTGATCACACGTTCCAGCACCGTGCGGCTCAGGCGGACGGATTCATCAATGCCCTCTGTGCGCTGTTTCTGAGCAATCGGGATGAATTTTTTAGAGACCGGATCTTTCATCAGAATTGCGCCGCGATCGGCCTGAGGGAAAATTTCGAACAGAGTGTCCAGGATTTTCGGAGCAATACTGCTCACTTCAATCAGACCAGCAAGGCTCTGATTGATCTTCAGAATCCCGCGCAGTTTTTCCTCCGGGCGGACTTCAAACACGCCGAAGCCGCGGGCTGCCGCGCTGCCCATGATCGTGGATGATGCTCCGTCATTCAGATCGACACCCTCGGTCATTCCGGAGTCGATCGAGCTGTCGTCCTTGTCATCTTCGTAGCGGAACTTGATCGGCCCAAGCTTGATGCGGTCGTTATGACGCAACGGCAGTGGTTTGTTCTTTTCAAGTTGTCGACCGTTCAGAAATGAGCCGTTGCCACTGCTCAGATCCTCCAGCAGGATCTTGTTGTTGACATTGACGAGCTGCGCGTGGAATCGAGAGACCATGTTCGAATCCACCTGCACATCACAATCCGGATGGCGCCCCATTCGCGCAGGAAAATTGGTCAATTCGTAGGGAAACGACTGACCATCCTTCAATAGTACGATGCGTGCCATGAAATCCAGACCCTATTCTTTTCCTGGAAGCATTCACAGAGAAATCTGAGACCGCCAGTCACCGGACGTCAGTCACATTTCCCGAAGATCACCTCGATGTTTCCCCGCAGAACAGTTTCTCCGAGTGAAACAGCTTTCTCAACACTCCAGCGACGTCCAACCACGAAATCTTCTGCCAAAACCTTCGCCAGAATCCGGCGATACATCGCGAATTTCGGCAAAGCAAACTCCAGCTTGTACATATCACTATAGTAACCAATCTGCTTCGTCTGCGGAACCGCCTGCAATCGCCCACGTGTATCCCGTTCAATGTAAACCGGAATGTTCGAATACCACCAGTGTCCACACGTCACTACATTTGGGAAAATCCACGAATAACTGACCAGTTCCTGATTACTTGTCTCCGACAGCACTGAAACCGGAAACACGACGCTCGGAAAAGCATTGAACAAAGCTTTGTACTGAATCAAAGACACGCGACTGTCGAATAAATCCTGCCCCTGAAAAACGCCGTCGTCGTACACTCGGCGATTCACTCCAATCATCAGGTCGAACGGCAACCGGTGCTCAACGCAGAACTCCGCCAGCGACCAGAATACGAACCGGCTGAGCACGCTCAATTCGTCGGTCGTCAGGTCACTTCCCCTGAACACTTTCGCAATCACGGCGTCCGCTGCTGACGCCGTGACAGACGTTGGTGAAAAATCCGGCGGCAACGATATCGCACACGCGCGCACACCATGCGACTTGAAATGATCGAAGAGTTTTCCGATTGCCTGTTTGAGTGAACCAGAACTGCCGGGACTGACGCCGGTCGCTTTCTGCAGGCGTTCACGCACGGATAGCTTTGTCAGATGAAACACCAGATCATCCGTCCTGAGGCACGGAACATACTTTCGCGTGTTAAAGCCCTGCAGCGGATCGTCGAAGTCGTTCGTGAGATACACCTGATCCAGTCCGGATCGATCGAGTACCGTCTGTTCCCAGTCGGTGCTCTGCATCTTCCGCAACGAACAATCGTAGAGCGATTCCCAGTTGGCTTCCGTGATACGATCGTCTTTGAACTCAAAAAACACCTGACACATTTCCATTAACCAGCTGTACTGCGCAGTATTCTCGATCATCGCCAGCCACGGCACGAGACGACCG
>JANOUN010001478.1:0-7718 GCA_031416875.1 Planctomycetota bacterium
GTCTCCCAGGAGTCTGTCTGAATACCGCTGTCCGTGAGCGGCAAGGCGCTAGCCGCCGGTTCTTCCAGACAAATTACCCTCACGGTTTTGGAGTATCCAGGACAGACTCCTAAGGGGATTTCACGGCGTAATTTGTTTCAGTCGAAAAGTGACGGAGAAGTTTTAAGATGTCTGCGGTAGCCGAGTTTCCAATTCCACTGAACCAGTATTCCGCGTTGCCACTGGATCCGAAGAACCCGAAACTGACGCCGGAACAGCGGAAAACACTCAAAAAGAATATCGACATCTTCCGCGACGCGATCGTCTTCTTCACTGCCATTGCGGATGCCAAGGGACTGGGAGGGCATACGGGTGGCCCTTTCGATACGGCTCCTGAAGTCTGCATCATGCACGGGTTTATGAAACACGCGGCGGCTGGCGGAACGCCCGATGTGCTGCCGATCTTTTTTGACGAAGCGGGCCACCGCGTGGCGACTCAGTATCTGATGGCCGCACTTGAAGGCGAGCTGCCGGTCGAAAAGCTGTACCACTACCGCGAGTATCTGTCGCATCTGCCGGGACATCCCGAACGCGGTTTCACACCAGGCGTGAAGTTTTCTTCGGGCCGACTCGGACACATGTGGCCCTTTGTCAACGGCGTCGCGATTGCCAATCCAGGCAAAGTCGTCTTCTTGCTGGGCTCGGACGGCGCGCAAATGGAAGGCGACGATGCCGAAGCGGCCCGGCTTGCAGTGGCTCAGAACCTGAACCTGAAGCTGCTGATTGACGACAACGACGTTACGATCGCCGGTCATCCATCGGATTATCTGCCGGGTTATGACGTTGCCAAAACGCTTGCCGGTCATGGGCTCAAAATCGACATCGGTGACGGTGAAGATCTGGATGCGCTCTATGCACGCATGTGTGCGGCCGTCACCGCGACGGGGCCGATCGCATTGATCAATCGTCGTAAAATGTGTGTGGGTATTAAGGGGCTTGAGGGCAGTGCTCACGGACACGACGTGATCAAGGTTTCGCTCGCCAAAGAATATCTGACGGGGCGAGGCCAGACGGCTGCCGTTGAGTATCTCAACAGTGTCAAGAAAGGTCCGTCCGGTCCATCGTATGAAGGCAGTTGCAGCAAGAACATCGGTAAGAACCGCGATCTGTTCGGCAAGTTTCTCAACGAGATTCTCGATGCAATGCCCGAAGCACAGCGCATCGCCTCCGTGCGCGTGTTCGACTGTGACCTGGAAGGATCATGTGGCCTGAATCATGTCCGCGCCGCGCATCCGGAAGTGTTCGTCCGTGGCGGAATCATGGAACGCGGGAATTTTTCCGCCGCTGCGGGCTTCGGTTACGAATCCGGCAAGCAGGGAGTGTTCGCGACGTTCTCCGCGTTTCTGGAAATGGTGGTGTCGGAAATCACGATGGCCCGGCTGAATCAGGCGAACGTGCTGGCTCATTTTTCGCACGCGGGCTGTGACGATATGGCGGACAATACGTGCCATTTCGGCCTGAACAATATGTTTGCTGCCAACGGACTTCCGGATGAAGGTCGTGACACCACACGCCTTTACTTCCCGGCGGATCAACATCAATTCAAGGCCTGCATGAAAAAGATCTATGGTGACGCGGGACTGCGATTTCTCTTCTCAACACGATCCGGTGTGCCGGATTTGCTGACAGAAGACGGTGCCCGGGTTTATGGTGACGACTACAAGTTTGTCACTGGTCGCGACGAAGTCATCCGTGAAGGCAAGGACGGATACATTGTGTCGTTCGGCGAAACCGTGTATCGATCGCTGGACGCATTGATCAAGCTGAAAGCTCAGGGGATCAGTGTCGGACTCATCAACAAAGCCACGCTGAATGTTTACGACGAAGCCATGATGGAAAAACTGGCCGCGTCTCCGATGGTGCTGGTAGCCGAGTCCTTCAACGTCAACACAGGGCTGGGTTCCCGTTTCGGTACGGAACTGCTCAAACGCGGCTTTAAGGGAAGCTACAACAATATCGGCACATATCGCGAAGGCTCAGGCGGTCTGTGGCAACAGATGGGTCATCAGGGCATTGATTCGGACGGCATTCAGTCGGCCATTAAGGCGTTGTTGAAGTAGCTCTGGGTTCGGAAGTGCGATCATGCTGTCGAATGGATTTCTCGGCTACCCAACAACCTTCATGCTGGACTTTGTCGTCTGCGCCTTGGCACTAATCGTGCCGGTGTTGGTCTGGAGCCTGTGGCTGGTCAAGTTTCGCCGACGTTATGTCGCACACAAACGCCTGCAGATCACTCTGGGAATCGTCCTGCTGCTGGCTGTCACGGCGTTCGAAGTGGACGTGCAGATGGTACATGGTGGCTGGGAGAATATCGTTGCTCAACAGCAGTTGAGTCCCGAAGCCCTGGCGACAAAAATTACCTCCGTCAGGCCGTGGCTGTTGGTGCACCTTGTTTTTGCGGTCACCACACCGTTGTTCTGGATTGTGACGATCACACTGGCTCTGCGTCGTTTCAAAAATCCTCCGGCACCGGGAACGCACAGTCGATTACACAAAACCCTCGGATGGGCATCGACAATTGATATCACGCTGACGTCTGTGACCGGCTTGTTGTTTTATTACGTTGCGTTTATGTAATCGTAGGGTGGGACTGGCGTGACCAAAAGTTGGCTTCATGAGGGTCGCTGATTTATCCGGGTTTTGTTCCGGCAGGATGGTGATAACAATCGCGAGCAGGGAGGCACAATCAGGACGGGACGGCATGTGTTCAGTGCCAAAGGCACACCATGTGACAGCCCAGGGCAACGCCCTGGGAAAATGCGAAACAAATGTTCCAAGCCCCAACGGGGCGAAAGGATCGTGTCTCCTCCTCACGCCCTTTCAGGGCTTTCCTGTTCGAGATTGCCTGTTTCCTGGGGCGATGCCCCAGGCTTTCACATGGTGCCGCGTTGCGGCAAAACTCTTCGGACACGCCAGCCGAGGTGACTGAACAAAAACCGGACCAGCAAACGATCCAATAAACGTAACTTTTGCGCAGCCCAGTCCCACCCAACTTTATGAGCTGTCCCTCACTTTGACGGTCATCCATGCGCCAGTCCTGTTACAAAATCTGGGCGATCCTGTTGCTGGCGCTGCTGCTGCGTGTCATCGCAGCGATCGTGATTGATCGGCATGTGACCGAAGCCGGCCGCACGTTTCTGATCGAAGGTGACGCCAACGGTTACTGGGAATTGGGACAGCAAATCGCAGCAGGCGAAGACTATTCCATCTTTCAACCGCCACGCCGTGTTTTGCGAACTCCCGGGTTTCCGCTGTTGCTGGCGGCGAGTATCAAAGTTTTCGGCAAAAGTGTCTTTGCTGCAAGTCTGGTGATGGCAGTCGTTGGAACCGGCTGCTGCTGGCTGACATGGCTGCTCGCACGGAAACTGTTTGATGAATTTACGGCTTTGTGGGCGATGCTGCTGGTTGCTGTGTCGCCGCTGCAGATTGGCAGCAGCGTTCAGATCCTGTCAGAAACATGGTTCAGCTTCGGACTGCTGGTCTGTCTGCTTGCGCTGGCCAGGCTTCTGAAGCAGCCGCCGACGGCATCCTGCGGCAGGATCGCATTCGCCAACGGCATTCTGACGGGACTCACTGTACTCATTCGACCGGGTTGGCTGCTCTGGGCGGGCGTCAGTTCATTACTCGTCATCCTGTTCGGACAAATGACCTTCGCGAAGAAAATTCTGTGCGCCGTTCTGATCTGCGGCGGTTGCTTTGTCGCCCTGCTGCCCTGGGCGTGGAGAAACCACGAAGTCACTGGTCATTGGATTTTTACTTCGCTCTGGTCCGGCCCAAGTCTGTACGACGGACTTCATCCAAATGCGACAGGTGCAAGCGATATGAGTTTTTTCGATCAGGAAAACGTCTTATCGACAATGTCTGAGTACGATATGAACGTCCATTACAAACAGCGAGCCATTGACTTCGTTATGTCGAATCCACGCCGCACTGTCGAACTGGCATTTCTCAAAGCAGGCCGCTACCTGAGCCCCTCCCTGAACGCCGCAGGCTTCTCAGGCGGCGCATTCTCTGTATTTTGCACAGCGTGGTATGGCGTATTGACGCTGTTAATTCTGGCTGGCGCACTGGACTTACGTCGCAGACTGTCAGTCGTTGCGTTACTCGCGGGGCCGTTCCTGCAGTTTCTGCTGGTTCATATGGTCTTTGTGGGGTCAATTCGATATCGTTTGCCGGTTGAGTTTCCGTTGTCGATTCTGGCGGCACATGGACTTGTGGCGCTGCGGCAACGATGGAACCAAGGGACACGACGTGACGGCGAACCGCAGTCCGGTGTGACTTGATATTGTCCAGTCCGCGAACATGGATGTCGCGATTGGCGAGGAAACATGAAGGTCTGGGCCGTTCTTAAATGGATGTTCTTCATAGCGATGGTAATCGCGATTACCATCAGCGCTGGTGGCGTGTGGCTTTGGAAGAACAGTGACAGACTCATGCGTGAGCAGGCCTTTCGCACGTTCGACAAGGCCGCTCCGGACCTGGAATTGCAAATCGATGGAATTCAGTTGATCAGCACATCGTCGCTGCGACTGACAGGAATCGCGATTCGCGATCGCGCAGCGAACCGCACGATTCTGCGAGCCAAAGAGGCGCTGGCCACGGTTGATGAAACGCAGTTAATGGAACGACAGAACGTCATCGTTCGCTCCATCAGGATCTCCGGTGTGGAAATCCTGCTCAAGCGATCGGAAGACGGTCGCTGGAACTGGCAGAATTACAAGTTTCATCCCCTCAGCGACAATCCGTTGATTCCTCCCAGCGTGATCCTGGAAGACGTCCGGGCTCAGATCCAGCTGGCGCATGGCGATGGAATTCCGCCTGCGAGCCTGATCGTGACGTCACCGTTGTTCCAGGCCATCCCCAGGTCCGCAGAGACGTACGATTTTCTCGGGAGCCTGGCCTTGCCAGGAGCTGGAAATCTGGCGATCAACGGAGCTTGTCATCTGGCGACAAAGGAATGGAATCTGAGTGGCAAGTTAAACGGAATGAGGGCGGACCAGTCGCTGATGAATCTGGCCAAATCGGCCGCACCTCAATTTGCCGATCGATTTCAGCAACTGGATTCAAAGATCGCCAGCGTGCTGCCACCACCATCCGAAACGCGCACGGCCGCAGCCAGTCCGGAAACCAGCCCCATTGTGGTGGGCGGCAGCAGCGTGTCGCCGAGATTCATTGGCTTGCTTGATGTGGATTTTCGGATTGAAAAACGATCTGAACAGACCGTTCCGGATTTGCGGCTGAAAGTTGAAGTGCGAGACGGTCAATTGAACTGTCCTCTGGTGCCTGTTCAGCTTTCTGACGTCCGTGCCACGTTCTTCTGGGACAACAGCAACGTCGCCTTCAAGCTGCTGAATGCCCGTGACGGCGACACGCTGGTCACGGGGCAGTTTGCGATGGAGCTTCGTGATAACGCGCCCGCGCCAACAGCCTCCGTGCATCTGGAGAAATTCCCGATCACAAAAGATCTGCAGCCACTGCTTCCAGAGAAATCCCGAAAGCTGTTCGATCACTTCCAGCCGAACGGGACGGTTTCCGGTGACATCACTGTCCAGCAATTTCCTTCCGGGAAGTGGTTACCTACGTCCATGGATGGCTTTGCCGAGAACGCTTCGCTGGTGTTCCACAAGTTTCGATATCCAGTCACCGGCGTGAAAGCCACGCTGAAGCAGCGACCATTGGAATCAACAGCCGCGACAATGGACTCAGTTGTCCTTGACATCACTGCAAACGGAATGCTTGGAAATCGTCCCGTGGGAGCACAGGGCTGGATCCGCAATCCAGGCCCTCAACTGGAACTGGACTTTCAGCTTGATGTGCAGGATCTGCCACTGGACGGGCGCTTTCGTGACGCACTGGATGAACAGGGGCGCAAAGTTGTCGATAGTCTGAATGTCGGTGGACTTGTCACGGCAAAAGTGAATTGTCACCGAAATCCCGGCATGGATCAGCCGACTGACATTCAGCTTTTCACAACCGTTCGGGAAGGCAGCGTTCGTTTCCACAAGTTTCAATATGAAATCACCGGACTCAGCGGCGAACTCTCATTCGACTCGAAAGCCAAATACTGGCGGTTCACAAATCTTCACGGCTGGCACGACAAAGGAGAATTGACAGCTGGCGGCAGTTTCCGAGGCCTGCCCGCTCCTGGTGTGCTGCAGCTCACAATTAATGCAGAGAACGCAAAACTGGATTCGGATCTGTTCAATGCCCTGAATCCGTCCTCACGGACTCTCTGGACGATGCTCCAGCCGGAAGGATCGGTCGACCTGACGACCACAATTGACTGGACCGCCGCACCGGGGCAGATCCCGGTTGTGGAACTCCATAACGTCCGCATCTTTGATGCTTCTGTCTATCCGAAGCCATTTCCGTATCACATGAAGATCAGCGAAGCCAGACTCAGCTATAAGCCGAACGATCCGAAACACGCCGGCGTTCACCACTGCACGATCGAAACCCTGAAGGCCGATCACGAAGGCTCGCCGATTCGTGCCACGGACTGCTGGGCAGAATTGTCACCTGACGGTTACTGGCAACTGCATCTGAATGATCTCAATGCGACGGACCTGAGGCCCGATGATCAGTTTCGCGCCGCATTGCCGGACAACTGGCGTGATACGCTGTCGCGCCTTTCACAGGTGGGCCGAGTATCGATTGAATCATCGGAACTGGATTTCCGCGGCGTCACGAATGGCACAGCTCCGACGACGGCGGCCTGGAGCTTCAATATGCGTCTGAAGCAGTGTGCCGTTTCCGCGGGACTGGATCTGACAAACGTGTCCGGAATGGTCGTCGCAAACGGCATCTGGGATGGATACCACCTGCAGAATACCGGACATATTCGACTGGACCAGGCCGAAGTCCTTGAAATGACCATCACCGACATCGACGGACCGTACACGATGTCGGAAGATGAATTGGTTCTTGGCTGCCGTGAAATCATTCAGCGGCAGGTGCAACCTGCTGAGGTCGCACTGGACCGACGTATCAGGGCGAAAGCTTATCGCGGCGACCTCGAAATGGACGGCATGATCGATCTGAAGAAGGGCAGCGAATATGAGTTCTTCGCGGAACTCAAGAATGCCCTGCTGGAAAACTATGCTGCTCGTCACATGCCCGATCAGCCGAACCTGAAGGGAGTTGTGAACGCCTGGCTGTTCGTCAAAGGCGACGGCGACTCCGCTGCCAACCTCACAGGGAGCGGTCAGCTGCGAATTGATCCCGCGTCGCTGTACGAAGTGCCCGTCGTGCTGGAAATGCTGTCCGCCCTGTCCACTCTGCAATTTGCCGTGCCGAACCGAGCAGCATTCGATTACGCACTCATGTCTTTCACGATTCGCGACGAAGCGTTTGAATTTGAACCAATCGATCTTGTGGGCAACTCCCTGGCCTTGCGAGGCCGTGGTCGAGTCGGCTTTGGTGGTGATGTGTACCTGGACTTTTTCTCGCGTCCGCCGGTCACCAATAATCCGATCAAGAATCTTGTCATGTCCGGTACGACTTCCCTTGTCACTGTTCAGGTGCGAGGCACAACTTCAAATCCACAAACCACACGCGGCAGTCGTAAAATTGATGATTCGATACGCGACTTCTTTGGCGCCTTTGAACCTCGCCCAGGTGCTCCGGTCCCCACGCTCAATATCCCCCGCTTCTTCGGACTTCCCGCCGGCCAACAGGGT
>JANOUN010001479.1:0-4819 GCA_031416875.1 Planctomycetota bacterium
GGCGACGGAAACTCGGACGCTGTCGATCTGGGCACGACCACCGTTTTTAACGGCGGTCGCAGAGTTCGAAAGTCTGAGGACTCTACAGTGTCTCCGACGGAGACCGCTCGCATTGTCGCGGCAACAACCGGCCTGATCGCCCGCGCGACTGCGGCCGATGCCGCCGCGGCGAATTTGATCGGTCTGACATTGACACTGGACAACTCAGCCAACACGACTGAAGCCTCTGTCGGTGGTGCCCTGATCACACGCAACGCCAGTTTTGAAGTCGCGGGGAACACGCTGCCGGGAGCCACCGTTACTCTGGACACCGATAACGATGGGAGCTTTGACGACGGCACGCTGACAGCGGACAACCTCGGGCACTTTACAACGACGGTGACGCTGCAGAGAACAGATCTGAACACCGCGACGGCTGAGAACGACCAGTTGAACGGACTCAACAAGATCAAAGTCCGTTCGACCGTGGCCGGTGTGGGAACTGCGGACTCTGCAGTGGACGTGGATTTTGTTCCCGCGACAGAAAAGATCGTGCGGTTCACCTCAAACGAAGGCACTTTCGAAGTGGAAATGTTCAACACTCTGACGCCGTCAACCGTGGCCAATTTCCTGGGTTATACGGATCGGTATACAAATGCCATCATTCAACGAGCGCCTTCGAGCCCCGATATCATACAGGCGGGTCAGTTTACAGTCGCAAACAACACGCTCTCCACGATCGCCACAGATCCCGCGATCCCTGGCGAGTTCAACAACGCTACGTCGAATATCCCAGGCACCATTTCCATGGCGCTGAGCAGCTTCAATGACGGCACAACGAATCCGAACAGTGGGACAAGTCAGTGGTTCTTCAACCTGGCCGACAACAACTTTCTTGACTCTCGCCGTCACACGGTCTTTGGCCGTGTGATTGGAAACGGCATGACGGTCGTCAACAAGATTGGTGCACTTTCGACCACGAATTTAAACACGGCAACAGGACTCGGCGCGCTGAGTGACGTTCCGATGCGAGTCCCGTTCACCGAACTCTCGAAGCCACTTACGGGCACCGTCTCCACAACGGCCAATGGTGCAATTGTCACGGGAGTTGGAACAAAATTCCTTACGGAACTGCATGGCAACGTCGCCACGGCCGGCACCGGGAGTGGGAATGGTTCACGAATCCGTATCAACGGTCAGGACTTGCGAGTCCTGTCAGTGGAAAGCGATACTAGCCTGACGCTGGACACCACGCCGACGACTCCAGTGACGCCACGCCTGCCAACGTCGGCTTCAACCGCTGTCACCGCAACGACCGACGACTTTGCCGACGACAACTTCGTCCGCTTCTCGTCAATCTCGGAGATTCTGAGTATCTGACGGGACAGCACTGAGCAATCGCATCCGGCATGCCTCGGTCGCAGGCATTAGTGTCTGCTTCATTGCCAGTTACAAATGTCACGTTTGCGCAATGAGTTTGAGACAGAAAGACCGGGCAGGCAGCATCTACTTTCGACGAAGCACGAATACGGCGTCGCCGAGAATGTCGTTCAGCGGCAATGGTTCGGACAGGTCATAGCAGAAATCGAAGACGTCGATGAGTTCCAATTCGGGCACGCTTCGCAGCAGACTCCGAAACTGATCCGCTCGGTAAATGCGCAGGCGGTGATCGGTGGACGTGCGAATGATGCGACGGGGTGTGGTCACTTTCAGGCTGAAGCGGACGGTTTCAATGCGGCTCCGACGGCTGAAGTTGAGCACTCGAATGGTCGTGGTCACGCGCGTGGCGCGCTTGAGAATTGTCCAGCGTTCGCAGTCGATCTCAGCCGCATCAGGGGGCAGCAGATGGAAGCCGAGAACATACAGACCACCAGGCTTTAGTGCGGCTGCCACGGATTGCAAGTGTTGGCGAGCGGACTCTTCGCTGGTCAGATGGCGAAAAGTGTTGACCAGACAATGCGCCAGATCGACGGGTTTTGAAAGCTGAAATTCGGCCATATCCCCGCACTGGACGTCTGCTCGTAACCGGCGGCGTTCAAGGCGGCGCTGTGTCCACTTCACGCAGGACGGGTTCAGTTCGATCGCGGTCACGGAGTAGCCACGCTTTGACATCTCCAGCGTCTGGCGACCTCCTCCGCAGCCGAGTTCCAGAACGGACCTGACAGGTCGCGGACTGAACCGGGTCGCCACGGCCTGCAGAAAATTCGCTTCGGTAAGCGTTTCATCGCTGAATGCCAGATCCCAGTAACCGGGAACGTCGTAGCAATCGCGGGTTTCGGATGTCATGGCATCATGGCCGCGGTTCGCGCTGCGAACAAGGCACCTGCACGGTTACTTTTTGTCGTCATCAAACCCACCTTCGAATTCATCGAAGTCTTCGTCCATTGCGTCTTCATCGAAGAGTTTCTCGCCGTCGTCCTCGACCTCATCTTCATCGTCCGCAAATTCCTCTTCTTCCGAGGCGTCTTCGTCGTCGCCTGCCGAAGACTCTCCGCCAAACGCTGTTCCCGAATCCTGCATTGCACCGGCCGAAGCGCCGGCACCTTCAAATCCTGCGGCCGGATAATAGAGCCACAGCCACAATGGCAACGTCGAGAAGAAGGCGCTTCCCAGAAGACACACCACGTAAATCACCCAAAGCACAGCGCTCGCACTCGACTGATCTGACAACAGATGCAGCAGGCTGAACAGCAGTTTGACCAACAGCCCTGTCGCCGGAATTGCTGCGACGAGTGCAAGGAACAACAATTGTTTTTTTGACATGTCGCGCGTCTCAGCTTCGGACAGTGGCGGCTTCAGATACCAACGGGCGTTTTGACTTCCATGCCTGCGAAGTCAGTGGCAATCGCCGGAATTCCACGCAATGGATGCACTTCCTGCACTTATCGGCATCGTACGGCCACTGATTCACGTCTCGCAACGTTACTCCGCAGACTTTAACAGATTTGCCGACGGGTCGAGGGAATGAACCTTACGATACGGCTGACAGGTCCGCCAGACAGCAGAAATTCCTGTCACAAGTGGCGAGCGATCATGTTTTGCATTGAGTATGATTTGTGCCGGTCGTATCGATATTTCCAGTCACCCGGACCATCCCATGACGACATTTCTTGAACATGCCGCAGCGGAACTCCAATCTATCCGTGACCAGGGCCTTTTCAAAGCGGAACGCACAATCGACTCGCCGCAGCAGACAGACATTCGACTTCAGGACCAGCGCGAGGTTCTGAATCTGTGTGCCAACAACTATCTGGGCCTTGCTGATCATCCGGAGATCATCAAAGCCGCCCACGCAGCACTCGACCGCTGGGGCTACGGAATGGCGTCCGTGCGTTTCATCTGCGGCACACAGACGATTCACAAGACGCTGGAACAAAAGCTCAGCAGTTTCCTGGGAACCGAAGACACAATTCTTTATGGATCGTGCTTTGATGCAAATGGTGGATTGTTCGAAACTTTGCTGGGTGATCAGGACGCCATCATTTCCGATCAGCTCAATCACGCCAGCATCATCGACGGCGTGCGTCTCTGCAAAGCGCAGCGATTCCGTTATCGCAACAACGACATGGCACATCTGGAAGAACAGCTGCAGGCAACGGCCGGTTGTCGGTTTCGGATGATTGCCACTGACGGCGTGTTCTCGATGGACGGTTATCTGGCCAATCTTCCGGACATCTGTGCGCTGGCGGATAAGTACGATGCGATCGTGATGGTGGACGATTCTCATGCCGTCGGATTCATGGGGCCGAACGGCCGCGGAACTCCGGAGCATTTTGGTGTCAGCGAGCGGATCGACATTCTCACGGGCACGCTCGGAAAGGCCCTGGGCGGAGCGAGCGGCGGATACACCAGCGGTCGCAAGCCGTTAATTGATCTGCTGCGGCAGAGATCGCGACCGTATCTGTTTTCCAATACACTGGCTCCGCCGATCGCGGCCGCGTCGGTTCGCACGCTTGAGTTGCTCAGCGAGTCTGATCAGCTCAGAAAACAGCTTCGCCAGAACACCGCATACTTTCGAGCTGCCATGACGGAGAACGGATTTCGCATTCTGCCCGGCGAACATCCGATCGCTCCGGTAATGATTGGCGACGCCGCGCTAGCCACACGAATGGCCGATGCGCTGCTGCAGGAAGGGATCTACGTCGTCGGTTTTTCGTTTCCCGTCGTCCCCAAAGGAGAAGCTCGCATTCGAACGCAAATGTCCGCCGCTCACACGAGACCACAGTTGGAGCGTGCCGTGGAAGCGTTTGCAAAAGTCGGAAGGAGCCTGGGGCTGTGAGACGTCGCCGCAGGGGCGGAATTCACGATCCTCTTTTATTCCGCTCGCGAATTCCGCTTTGACGTGGCTTTCGGCGGCGAATCGGGCCTTTCCATTGCAAACAGAACGACTCACTTCGGATTCTCTATAAGCTGCACCTTTCCGTTTCGCCTGCGGCACAGGAAATATCCGATGTCCATGCGGGGGTTGCTTTATCGAAGGTGACCATCACGGCGGAAGACTGGCCTCGATACTGCGGACTGAATGGCAACCGTGAAATTGCCGAAACACAATGTTCATTCGACTGGGCGAACAATCCTCCGCAGGAACTATGGCGTCATCCGGTGGACGATGCATGGTCATCGTTTTCCATCGTCGGCAACAGACTTTACACACAGGAACAGCGCGGACTTCTGGAATGCGTTGTCTGCTACGACGCGGATACATGGAACGTGCCGATCATCAATCGCAATCGTTTGTACACGCGGAATGCCAGCGAAGCAGTGTGCTATGAACTGCCTGCAAGTGACAAGTGATGCACTCCTGCGGCCAGGTTTCAAGCTTCCGCGGTCTCGATCAGCA
>JANOUN010001480.1:0-13458 GCA_031416875.1 Planctomycetota bacterium
CCATGGCTTGCACGACGAGACACGGCGGCGGATTATCTACCATCCCTACGGATTTGAGGATGCAGCGAATGCCTTGCCAGCTCTGTGCTGAATCGAGCCAGTCGGGCCAACTTCTCGAGGTATTGATCATTCACGACTCCAGCGGGAAAGCAAATAATCGGCTCACCATCATCACCTATCAAAGCCTGATCAGTTTGCCTCAACACGTAGTCACTAAGATCTGGCGCAAATCCGGTCCCACAGAGAAGTCGCTCAAGAAGAAAATCAACCACGCCATACCTTGCTGGCATCTCCCTAAAAAGTGTGCCGACGCCGGGGGCCTCCAGGTCCAAATCGACAATTGCCACTCGCTTACCCTTCTTGGCGAGATTCACTGCCGTGGCTGTTAAAGCTGTGGTTCGGCCGACGCCTCCCTTGTGTGAATAATATGCGACGATACATGGTGTATTATTGTTCGCTGGCCACGGCGGACCATGGAGCTTACTGGTCCATGCTGATTTCGAGGCGTGTCGTTCAATGATGTGCCAGGCAGGATATTCTGCAACTGGTTCCATCGGTCGGCTTTCATCGCGGAATGGCTGCAATACAGAGTAGAATTCACTCCCCGGAAGATCGACTTCTACAATTCCGCCCCAGAAGAAATCTAAAGAGTTCCTGAGCGCTTCATGGAGGTCAGGAAGTGCAGCCTCGAGAGCAGCAGCCTTTTCGGCGAACGGCTTCAAAAACAACCGAATACGACCTCGCAAATCCCGCAACACCAATACCTCTTGAATGTCGGGCCTGGCGGGATGATTCTGCACTGTCGTGAATGCCGTCTTCAGAACATCATCGAAGTGGATCATCTGGGCACCTTGTCGATCAGTCCGTCGAGTACCATTGCGTGTATCGTATTTCGAAAAATGCTCTCTGCTTGTTCATAAAACTTTGTGACTTGCTGATCCGAGAGTGTGCCAGTCGCAGAGTATCGCAGTTCCGTCGACCAGTTGTCTCGGAGGCTATCCAAGTCAGCATCGAGATCGACTGGGTATCTGCGAGCTGCCATGCTGAGATCCGCAGCGAGGAGCAGGTGCTTTGCAGAAATCTGATTGAGATGTCGTCTAATCTGGATCCCCGCGATTTCGATTACCGCCTTAACACTGCACTCTGCAACGTACCCCAGCAGATAGCCCGCGGTATCCGGACAATCGGACAAACAGAGTGCGGCCGCTCGAAGGTGTCGCGACGCAGAAGAAGAAAAACTCGAATTCATATTCCTGGTCCTTCAAATTCCACTGGTAACTAAGGATTTTCAGTGAGTAGTGTATAGTGTAACGGTGTAGCGGATACGTGAAAATCAAGGCCGTTCAAGAAACAGAGCTAGAGTAGAATGCAAAGCAAGAAGCCCGGCATTTTAGAAATGCCGGGCTTCTGAGATTTGAGCGGGACGGGCTGAAAACACGTCCTGCGGAATGGCAACTATTTCTTCGATGCCTCAACCGCTGCCTGAGCTGCTGCCAGGCGGGCGATCGGGATGCGGCGTGGAGAACAGCTGACGTAGTTCAGGCCGATTTCGTGGCAGAAGTAGACGGACTTGGGATCGCCGCCGTGTTCGCCGCAGATGCCGATCTTCAGCGTTGGTCGAGTTGAGCGACCGTCTTCTACCGAAACCTTCATCAGGCGGCCAACGCCGGTCTGGTCGATCGTCTGGAATGGATCGGCCGGGACAATGTCGTGCTCGGTGTAGTAACCGATGAAGGACTTATAGTCGTCGCGGCTGATCCCCAGACAGGTCTGAGTCAGGTCGTTTGTGCCAAAGCTGAAGAATTCGGCCGTCTTCGCGATCTCAGCCGATGTCATCGCAGCACGTGGAACTTCGATCATCGTGCCCACCATGTAATCGACCTTCACGCCCTGCTCAGCAAAGACCGTGTCAGCGGTTTCTCGGATGATGGCGGTCTGGTGATCGACTTCGGTCTTGTAGCCGGCCAGAGGAATCATGATTTCCGGATGGCAGTTGATGCCAGCCTTCTTCACGGCACAAGCCGCTTCGATGATGGCTCGCGCCTGCATCGCAGTGATCTCCGGATAAACGATGCCAAGACGGCAACCGCGGTGACCGAGCATCGGGTTCGATTCTTTCAGCTCTTCCACGCGACGGTGGACAGCTTCTTCTGATACGCCGAATGTCTTCGCCAGTTTTGGTCCCAGCTTTGGATCTTCGTGCATGTGGTGTTCTGAAAGAAACTCATGCAACGGCGGGTCCAGCAGACGAATCGTCACCGGACGATCTCCCATCGTTTTAAACAAGTGAGTGAAGTCGTCTCGCTGAAACTTCAACAGCTTCGCCAGAGCTTTTTCGCGATCGACCTTCTTTGTGGAGAAGATCATTTCACGCATTTCGTCGAGGTGATCGAAGAACATGTGTTCCGTTCGGCAGAGGCCCACACCTTCGGCACCCAGCGCGATCGAAGCGACGGCGTCGGCGGATTCGGTGTTGGCACGCACCTGCATCGTGCGATACTGGTCGGCCCACTTCATCAGCTGCGCGTACCGGGCGTAGATCTCGGACTGCTCGGGCTTCAACTTGCCCATCAGCACGTCCATGACTTCCGACGGGCTGGTTTCGATTTTGCCTGCGAAGACTTCACCGGTGAAACCGTCCACAGAAATCCAGTCACCTTCCTTCAGCTCTTTGCTGCCGACCGTGACGGTAGCCGCTTCGTAGTCGATGTTCAGCTTGTCGCAGCCACAGACGCAGGTCTTGCCCATCTGACGACTGACGAGAGCCGCATGAGAAGAAGCACCACCGAACGCCGTCAGAATCCCCCTGGCAACCTTCATGCCTCGCAGGTCTTCCGGGCTGGTTTCCTTGCGGACCAGAATCAGCTGCGCGTCGTTGTTGGCATTCCACATTTCTTCAGCGTCGGAAGCGTGGAACACAATCTGACCCGTGGCAGCACCTGGACCGGCGTTGATGCCCTTGGCCAGGAACGCGTCCGTCTTGCTTGCCGCGGCCTTTGCGATCGGGTTGAAGATCGGCTGCAGCAGCTGGTTCAGGTCATCCGCTGGTATGCGTCGCTTCTCAAGTGCTGTTTTGACATCGATCAGGCCTTCATTGACCAGGTCCACAGCAATCCGAACCGCCGCGAAACCGGTGCGCTTCGCGTTACGAGTCTGCAGCATCCAAACCTTGCCGCGCTGCACGGTAAACTCGATATCCTGAACTTCCTGATAGTGTTTTTCCAGGATCTTGCCGATGTCGTCGAGCTGCTTGAAGGCTTCCGGAGCATCCTTCACGAGCGTTTCTTCGATGCGTTTTGGTGTGCGAGTTCCCGCGACAACGTCTTCGCCCTGAGCGTTGATCAGATAGTCGCCGCAGAAGCCTGGCAGACCGACTGAGCAATTGCGGGTCAGGCCAACGCCGGTGGCACAGTCATCGCCGAGGTTCCCGAAGACCATCGCCTGCACGTTGGTCGCTGTACCCCAGTCGTGCGGAATGCCGTATTGACGACGGTAAACCATGGCGCGGTCGTTCATCCAGCTGCCAAACACAGCCCCGATACAGCCCCAGAGTTGCTCCATCGGATCTTCCGGGAAATCAATACCCTTGTGCGCTTTGATCACGGCTTTGAACTGGACGACGATGTCCTTCAGTACGGCGACCGACAGATCTTTCTCATGCTCAACGCCGGCGTGTTCGCGAGCCTTGTCGAGGATCACGTCGAAGTGGTCCGGATCGTTTTTGGATTCCGGTTTCAGGCCCAGTACGACGTCACCGTACATCTGGATCAGACGTCGGTAACTGTCCCATGCAAAGTGTTCGTTGCCGGACTGCTTGATCAGAGCCTGGACGACTTTCTCGTTGATGCCGATGTTAAGGACCGTGTCCATCATGCCCGGCATGGATTCGCGTGAACCCGAGCGGCAACTGAGCAACATCGGATTGGCTGGGTCACCGAACTTCGCGCCCATGATGGTTTCGGCGTTGGCAATGGCGGCTTGAACCTGAGCCTTCAGCTCCGGCGGATAGGACTTGCTGTTGGCGTAGAAATAGGTGCAGACTTCGGTCGTGATTGTGAAACCGGCCGGGACTGGCAAACCGATACGGCTCATTTCCGCCAGATTTGCGCCCTTGCCGCCGAGGAGAGTTTTCATTGTGGCATCGCCTTCAGCTTTGCCAGCACCCCAGGTGTAAACGTACTTCTTATCTGCCATCGAATTGAACCCCATGATTTGGATAGGCTGAGAACCGTCACAGCCAACGTTGAAAGGCAAATCGAGTTATCTCAGCTTAATTTCCTGCTGAGTCCACGATTCGAAGGGCAATTTCTGTCCGAGACATTCTCGTCGCAGAGCCCTCAAATAACGGCCAGAACTGACCGTTCGCAGCGCGCACCGCAACCGGAAACCCGATCGGGCGGTCAAACGAGCCGGAACGGTAGCACCGGGATCTTCAAACTGCAAGCATGATCGACCAATGAAAACAACAGCGGTCACATGAATTCCTTGAATTCGTCCGTTATGCTTCGCCCGATAACTGGTTCCTGCGGCGAACCATGAACTCTGATTTTCAGATGCGGGCGACTCCAGTGGAGCCCGTCCGAACCCACGGATGATCGAGACGAGGCGTCTCAGGAACAAAGTGCATGAGCGAGTTACTGACTGGCGAGGCCCTTGTGGCGCTCTTGACGTTGACGTCTCTGGAAATGATTCTGGGCATCGACAACATCATCTTCATTGCCATTCTGGCCGGACGCCTGCCGGTGGAACAGCGTGACAAGGGACGCATGTTCGGGTTAATGCTCGCCGTCATTTCGCGCGGGGCATTGGTCCTGTCAATCGGCTGGGTGATGTCGCTCAAGGCCGAACTGTTTTCGCTGCTGGGCCATGCATTCACCGGACGCGATGTTATCCTGGTGGTCGGCGGGCTGTTCCTTGTGTACAAGGCCACTCGGGAAATCCACCACAAAGTTCAGTCGGCTGGCAGCGACGGCACCAGACCCGTCGCTGCAGCCAGCCTGAGGTCAGTCTTGATTCAGGTGCTCCTCATCGATGTTGTATTCTCACTGGATTCGGTGATCACCGCCGTGGGAATGACGACTGGATTGAAGGCTGCCATCCCCATCATGGTGATCGCGATCATTCTTTCGGTGCTGGGGATGCTGGTTTTTTCAAAGGCAATCGTCACGTTTATTGAACACAATCCTGCAATCAAGGTTTTGGCACTGTCATTTCTGATGCTCATCGGGATGCTGTTGATCGCGGAGGGCTTTGGTAAAGAAATCCCCAAAGGATACGTGTATTTTGCGATGGCATTTTCGTTCCTGGTCGAAATGCTGCAGATGTGGACAGAGAAAAAAAGTCATCCTCCGGCTCCGGAGTCGCAGTACTGATGAAGGTCGCAGGAATTCTGCATTCTCGCAAATAAATTCAAAGCGTTAAGACGCGTCAGCGAATGGCTATTCCTGACAAGGAATTCAATTATGACGCCAGCCAAACCTGACAACGACAACGATCCCGCATGGTATCTCTCGCAGCCAGGGAATCAGGGATTTCAACCATCCGGGAATGAACCATCCGGCACTGACTGGAATCCTTATCAGGCTTCGTGGACTCAATCCGATTCGCTCAACGTGCAGTCGCAGGCTGTTTCAGCGTTGTCAATTCTGAGCATGATTTCCGGGATCATTTCAGTCCCGATGATCTGTCTTTGCTTTCTGTCCATTCCGTTTTCGCTGTTTGCAATCGTGTCCGGCCATATTTCCAGAAGCATCTGTCGCCGCAGTCAGGGCCGCGTGACTGGAGACGGCATGGCAGTGGCTGGTCTGGTGCTGGGTTACCTGACCTTGCTGGTGACGACCGGAATCTGGGTGACATGGTTCGCGGCTTACTCGAGCGCGCCGATCTTCGCTCCTGGGCCTCCAGCACCACCGATCATGACGCCTCCCGCGATGATGCAATCCAATGCCACACAGCAATTGGAACAGGCAATCGCAATGGCCAGTTTGTCGCTGTCGGCCGGCAATTCGGAAGAAGCAACCGCACTCGCGCAGCATCTGCAGTCTTCACTGCATGACATCGCGCAACAGTTGCAGGCGGGTAATTTGCCGGTCGGCGGCGAATCAACAGATTCAAATCCGGCCGCGGAATCGCCGACAATCGTCGCAGAACTTCCGGAAACATCTGGCAGCGTCGGACTTCAGCAGGCGCTGGCGGAATCCAGTGTGTATTGCCAGCTTCAGGACGATTCCAGTGCGTTCCTTGTCGTGATTAAAACCTGGACAGATCTCAATGAAGCCGACCGCAACACGCTCTCGCAGATGATCTGGCTGGCTGCTGGACGGTCAGTGAAAGACCACAGTGACGAAGGCGATGATTTTGCCGTGGCTCTGGTGTCAAACGGCCTGCTTGTGGAAATCAGCCTTGGACACCATGAACGATCCGATCACTTCGATGCCGGACTTCAGCATCGTGGCCCGCCGGACGATGAGACGCGTCTCGCGCTCGAAGAGTACTTTGAACCGGTGCAGGCTGAGGCCATGCCAGACCAGGCTGAGGCCATGCCAGACACAGTCGAGAGTGAAGCTGCGCCACAATAGACTCCCGGCTTCACGGGGACTGTCGTCTAATATAATAGTTTAACGGCAAGCCGCAGGCGTCGCTGCCGAGTTTCGCCTGCGCCTGCGGCTCGCCGTTAAACGAAAACGCCGCCCCTGGGGACTCAAATGACAGTCCTCAGAGACGGCGGGAGCAAGCGGCAACTTTTTTATTCCGTTACGGGCGTTTCCAGAGCAGCTTCTTTAATGGGATTGGTTTTTTCCACGGAACCGCGTGATTCGCCGGTCAGATAGTTGTCGACGCGAGCAGTTTTCTGAAGTGACTCAAACGTGTCACCAACCATTTTCTGGACTTCGCGTTCCGTCAGGTCTGCCTGCAGCTGAACCTGCACATCTTTAGGGTCGTGATCGACCGGTTCCGTACGGCCTTCAAACTTCAGGATGGCAAACTGGCTCGGTCCGATCTGCAGAATTCCGGAGAGTTCGCCCGGTTCTTTCATCTCGAATGCCGCCTTGCGCAGATTCTCATGAGCACCGGTGTTCTTGCGGATCGGTGGAATCACACCACCCAGAGCGCGGCTGTTGGTTTCGATACTGTAGTCGCGGGCCAGGGCGTCGAAATCGTCGGGATTCGCTTTGGCTTTGTCCCAGGCTATCTGTGCGCGACGCTGCTTGTCACACACAATCATGCGAGCCTTGACGCGCGGTCCGTAGTTGTCTTCGTACGCCTGCTGCATCATCTCCCGGGTGATTGTCACTTCCTTGCCTGCCAGCTTTCGCAGGGCCAGCATCGGCCAGATGATGTCGCGATGGTACTGCACGGGCGAGAGTCCGCGTTCGGCTTCCAGCAGTTTGTAGTACTGATCAACGGCCAGACCAAACTTCTTGGAAATCTCGATCACCTGCTGAGTCACTTCAGCTTCCGAAACCACGACGCCGCGTTCGGCACACGCCTGCTGAATGATGAGGCGGCTGACCATGTTTTCGAGAACTTCTTTGCCGTAGCGTTCGACGCATTCCTTTGCCAGGGCTTCGTACGAAATCGGTTCGGAATTGACTCGCGCGAATGCCGTATTCTGAGCATCCATCCGGGTGGTCGCGGAGCCGTCATCGGATTTCTGTTCGGCGGCCTGAGTGGACTGAGCCCGCCAGAACTGCATCGCGATGCCCCCCACGATCAATAAGATCAGCGTGCCACCGATCAGGATGCCACTGCGGCTTGAGCGAGATTCGGCAACAGTTTTTGCCGTGGATGGTGAAGAGAGTTGCGGCATAATCTGGGTCTCCTGAATCGAGGATACTCGTCGCGAAAGGAAAGGGGTGAGAAGCAGAGAGGGGATTTGGGAGGGAAGCACTGTGAATTCACTGTTTTCGGTATTCCCGTCTTCGATTAAAGAGGTCCGAAGTCGCGGAATTCGCCGTTTTGCAGGCACTGAACGAAAGAGTTTGCGTCGCGTTATACGCCCTTTTTCGAAATGGGGTCAAGTTCGGTTTTTCCGGACGCTGATGAGGCCCGCGACAATTGAGAAACCGGCAGATTCTGCTACACTTCGCAGGCTGCGGTTTGGCGTCGTAAATGACTGTCAGAAAAGCACTTGCACCCTGAAAGATTACATAGGATTTCCAAAAGGATTTTAGTTTGTCTACTGACGATCCCCAGGGCGGCAGCCTTGTTCCCGCTGATCCTCGCGTTTTCCGAACCGACATTCAGGATGAGATGCGGACCAGTTATCTGACGTATGCCATGAGCGTCATTATCAGTCGCGCTTTGCCCGACGTTCGTGACGGCCTGAAACCTTCCCAGCGCCGCATTCTGGTCGCCATGAACGATCTGAATCTTGGCCCCAACGGCGGACGAAAAAAATGTGCGAAGATCGCCGGTGACACAAGCGGTAACTACCACCCGCACGGCGAAGGTGCTATCTATCCAACGCTCGTTCGTATGGCCCAGGACTGGGTCATGCGCGAAGTCTTGATCGACAAGCAGGGCAATTTCGGATCGCTCGCCGGTCTGCCGCCAGCCGCCATGCGATACACCGAAGCGCGCCTCTCCGGTGCCGCCGCCGAAATGATGCGCGACATCGATCGCGAAACCGTGGACTTCGCACCGACATATGACAACGATCGGCTGGAGCCCGTCGTGCTCCCGGCACGCTTTCCGAATCTGCTGGTCAATGGTTCCAGCGGAATCGCGGTCGGGATGGCCACCAGCATGCCTCCGCACAACATGTCGGAAGTCTGCGAATCTGTGATTCGGGTGATTGACGATCCTGATTTGTCGCTCGACGAATTGCTGGACGTCATCCCCGGCCCGGACTTTCCGACGGGCGGCATCATCTGCGGCAGCATGGGAATTCGTCAGGCCTACATGACCGGCCGTTCGACTTTGACGCTGCGATCCCGCACGCATTTCGAAACCGAAAAGAATTCGGACGTTATCGTCGTCACCGAAATTCCGTATCAGGACACGCGCGACCGCATTCGTGAAAAGCTGGAAATCCTGGTCCGTGACGAACGCATCAAAGGCATCTCACGCATTGTGGACCTGACGGACCGCACGATTCCATCATGGCAGGTGCGACTGCATATCGTGCTCAAACGCGATGCCGACAAAGAAGTCGTATTGAATCAGCTGTTTCAGTATTCGCCGCTGCAAACGACCGTCAGCGTGATCATGCTGGCGCTGGAAGGCAATCGTCCGCAGCTGATGACCGTGCGGATGCTGCTGGATTCATTCATTCGGCATCGCGTGGACGTCATTCGGCGCCGCACCGAATTCATGCTGCGAGAAGCTCGCAAGCGAAAACATACGGTCGAAGGTTTGCTGCTGGCTCAGACGGACATCGATCGCATCATCAAGACGATCCGCGAATCCGCCAGCCGGGCGCTCGCGAAGGAAGCGTTGCAGAAGATTCCTGTCCCGTCACCGTTGGTATCACGGGCTCTCGGGGAAGACGGCTTCAAGGCGTTTGTGCTGGAAAACGGCGAAGAGGACAATTATTTCCTGTCGGCCAATCAGTCCGAAGCGATCGTATCCATGCAGCTTGGCTCGCTGGCAAATTTAGAACGCGAAAAACTCGTCGCCGAACATCAGCATCTGCTCGACAACATCTCCGAATACCTGCGGCTGCTGTCTGACGAAGCAAATCTGCGAGCCGTCGTCCGCACCGACATGGAAGAACTCAAGGCACGCTTCCCGGACAAACGCCGCACGACGATTTCCGACGAAGAGCTGGGTGATTACGACAAAGAAGCACTCATCGCCGAACAGCCGATGGTGGTGACGATGTCGCAGCGCGGCTACATCAAACGCACTCCGCTGGAGGTGTATGAAGCTCAGAATCGTGGCGGCAAGGGGATCAAGGGTGCCACCTCGGACGACGAAGATCCGATCGCCCATCTGTTTGTGACCAGCACGCACGACTTTCTGCTGTTCTTCACGGACAAAGGCAAAGTTCACTGGATCAAGGTTTACGATCTGCCGCTCCAGGCCCGCACGGGCAAAGGCCGTGCTCTCGCGAACATTCTGACTCTGGAAGAAGGCGAAGGCATCGCCAGTTGTTTCAATGTGCGTTACTTCCCGGACGACCAGTATCTGGTCATCGCAACTCGCCAGGGCATCATCAAGAAAACGGCGCTGTCCGCCTACGGTCGTCCGATGAAAGGCGGCATCATCGCGATCCGACTGGACGACGGCGACGCATTGATTGATGTGCGCATCGTGCAGGGTGATCAGGACTTGATTCTGTCAACCTCCGGTGGCATGGCGATTCGTTTCAATCACGAAGACGCGCGCCCAATGGGGCGTGCCACTCGTGGTGTGAAGGGGATCAAGCTGTCGAAAGACGAAATCGTCGTGGGCATGGTCGTCGCCGATCCGGAGCGGACGTTGCTGAGCATCTGTGAATTCGGTTACGGCAAACGCACACCATTCGGGCCTGGCGAACTGGATTCCAGCGAAGCCGCCTCAGAAGCTGTCCCGACAGATGACAGCGTGGTTGATGAGGATGAGTCAACGGACTCAGCTGAAGCGACCGCGGACGACGCTGTGGAAGCCGTGGAAGAAGAAAGCGAAGCATCACCTGGCAGCGGTGCCCAATACCGCCGCCAGCGGCGCGGCGGCAAGGGGCTGCGAGACATCAAGACCACTGCCCGCAACGGCAAAGTGGTCGATGTCCTCTCCGTCATCGACTCCGACGAAGTCCTCATGGTCACTTCCCGCGGCAAGATCCAGCGGATCCGCGCATCGGACATCAACATCATCGGCCGCAACACCCAGGGCGTCCGTATTATCCGCCTCGACGAAGGCGACACACTGGTATCCTGTGCCGTGATCCCCGGCGATGTGATTGATGAGGAAGCTGCGAGGGCGGCTGCGGCGCTGGCCGCCCAGGCTGTGAGCTCCGTGGAGACGCCTGTGGTGCCCGAAGCAGGACGTGTTGAGGAATCAGAGGATGTTGAATAATGCCTGAGATTCGGTTTTGATTCGCGTTGACTTTGCAGAATACGCGACAATGGAGTGGTATCTATGAACGCATCGACCTGGTCGTTAACGATCCTGTTGGTTTTATCTGGCGAGTCCTTCGCGAATGTTGTGCAAGAGACAACATCAGAGCGAGTCTCTGAAAAGAAACTTCCAATTGCGACTGAAGTGCTCGGTCAGATCGAATTGCCGTTTGAGGCGTTGGAGGCCGCTTCGGTTGATTTGGCGAAGTCGATGAAATCAGAACTTCTGACGTCGGAGTTATGCCGATTTAACCGACGAGCTTCCGCCTTGATGAAGTTGGATGCCGAGATGAGGACAGTGTTCAGGGATCATGCGTTCAGTAATCTTCGACTTCGTGCGGCGTTGAAGATTGAAATTCAGCATGAAAAAGATCGTGCTGCCTTACGGATAACAGACTTTCTGACATCTGAACAGAAGCAGTTCGTTCGCCGAGAATTCCCAGGGCAGTGCGCGCGGGACAGGGAATCTCGGCGGTTCCGAAATGTTGAGAAGGGGCCTTGATCGAGCACCTGGCCACTCCATCAGCCAGCAACCGTGCGGGAATTTACGTAACTCCCTTTCATCAAATGCTTTACCACCACTCCTGGCTACAGTGCCACTCCGCAAGTGGCCAGGTTCGTGATCAAGGCCTTGTTTGACGACAGCCTCAAGTACTCAAGTCATCACGCCTTCGTTCAATCGTTGTTTGACGGCAGCCTCAAGTGCTTGAGTCATCATGCCTGCAGTTTGTGTGGTGTCACGAGGCTGTGGCACTATATTTCTCCCGCCTCTACGGTGGACTTTGTCTTGGGAATGGGAAGTTCCTGCCGAGACAAGAGTTCCTTGATCATTTTCAATTTGAGTTTTGCGTCGGCAATCTTTTCTTCAAACTGTGTTAGCTGTTTCTCCGTGATGCGAAGCTCCACCACAGCCAATTCGTCGTCAGGCTTGCTGTAGTCAAGCCGAAGGATCGCAAGTGGGATCGCGCCGTCGATCCGTGCTCGTCTTCGATCAAAAATGGGCCGCATATCGCAAATGATTCGAAAGCTCTCAAGTTCCGCGCCAGTTGCTTCGACCAATTCGCTGGCTTTATACTGTTTGGCGATCCCGACTGGCTCCGCTACTAACTTTCGAAGTCGAGCGGTGAGGGTCTGGCGTTCCTCAGGTGCCAAGCTTTCAGCTTTTTCTTCAATGGCCGTTGCCAAGGCGTCCATGGCATCACTGACATCCATGTCCGCATCATGGACTATTCCTCCATGTCCGCATCATGGACTATTCCTCCGACGCGATAAATAATGTCTGCGATCCGATCGAAACCTTCGCCCACAGACTCACGAACAATCGCGGCCAAATCTGATCGGCAAAGGAAGCCGTCAGAATTTGCAAGTTGGGTTGCCAGCCGCAAGTACACGACTTCGTCGAGGCCAATGATCTGCTTGATGTCCCCCAAAAAATCTGTGTCTTGCGCCAAATGATTCGCTAAGAATTGGAATGGGGGTTTACCGAAAACGAGATTTCTGGTGGCCATTACTAGAAACGCCCTTCACGAACGCGACACACAGTTTTCAGAGCTGTCGAGTATCGCTTAAACCTTTGGTTCCCATGAATTTACATCTATGCATAATCGCCTGTCAACACCACAGCTCAAAAAGCCGAACGTGATCAAGCGCTTCGTTTCACCGAGAATTGCAGTGGATTCGGCCAATCAAACGGCGATTATTTGTTGCAACGGACAAAGGGCAAAGAACTTGTAGGCGTCGGTGCGACACTCTGACGCCACTCAACCAAGGCGTCAAACTGCTCCGGTGAGACCGACCGACGCGACTTTCCAGATCGCCTGATTTGCCATCATCGGTCTGCATCGTCCGACTTGCCGAACAAAATGGCGACAATTCAGCAGGTGCGATCAAATTGATGGCGCGCCAAAGCCATTTTCTGGCTGGGGTCGCCAGTATTGGAATCCGGTTTGGTCGACAAATCCGGCGGCAGATCTCCCGACGTTGTTGCTGGATCATGGATTCAAGCCGAGCACGAAACTCTTCAACGGAATCGGGAACGGCACATCGTTTGAATTGGCCATGCAGTTCGGCCCAGAGGAACGGATCATCAGACGAACACCAACTTCGTCCGTTCGCAGTCAGCCACGGGTCAAGAATCTGTCGGGCGGTCCCTTGGATTTGATCGAATTCAGTCATAAGTGGGCGCCGATAAAGGGAATGAAGAAATCGCGCGTACGATTTCACGACTCATCGACTTGCATCTGGTAACAACGCCGTTCTGTTTACGGAGGATAGCGAAACTGTTCCGGCTGTAACGCATTGACGTCCCGTTCGTCATGCCCGCTGCGATCGTTGCAACCATCGACCGAACGGCAGTTTCTGTTGATTGGCAAGCTCGGTTTCCGCGAGTAAAGATTAACTCTGCCTTAGCGAGTCC
>JANOUN010001481.1:0-1992 GCA_031416875.1 Planctomycetota bacterium
CCTGAGTCATCCGAGGGGCATCGACGTACGCATTGACAGCCTGAGCCCCGAAGATCGCCGCATCGACTCGCCCCCGCAGGAATTCCAGAACGGCTGCGTGGATTGTTGCTAACGGCAGATTTTCGGCCATTGCGAATTCTCGAAATGCGATGGGAGGGTCAGTGAACATTTTCGTCTCTCGTCTCTAGCCGCTCATCGCTCGCCGCTAATGCTCCGTCAAAGTTTGGTTTTGGAGTCCGATCTTTGTGGCGTAAGATTTCAGCTTGCGGAAGTCGAAGCATGAAACATGGCAAGCATGATGCTTACCCCACTTTTTGGCTGTGACAAAGCACTCGTTTCCAGCTGTCAGACGTTAGTTGCCAAAACGATCATCCGGGGTATCGAACGAGCTGAATGAGGATTCTTCTGGATTCAACTCTTTCGGGCAGGTTGAATTTAAGGAGTCGCTCGGTTACGCGACCGATGGCCGAGGTTCCTTCTATTCTTCCACCAACCAACTCAAAATGATCTGCCCAATGATTTGAACGCGGATCAAACAATGGCCAGAGCGATTTCGTTATCGGATCTTTGGATGCAATATCCGAACCTTTGTATCGATTGCAGTCGAAGCAAGCCCACGCCAGGTTTTCGAAAGTCGTCTGCCCGCCGTGTTTCTCAGCGATGATATGATCGGGCTCGTGTGAGAACCAGGCATCTTCTTCAGAGAGCAAACAGTATTCGCAACACCCTTGAGCGCGTTCCTTGACGCGTCGTCTCAATGCCGCCAGGACTCTGGTGGAACTCATGATGCAGAATTCACGTAACGTCGCGCTCTGGCCTTGACCAGTTGCATCATCGATTCGAGCTGGCCCAATCGATCGAGTTCCGCAGCCTCGTCCTCCGTCAATTGATCCAACTTGGCGCGAGCGAGGAGATATCGGGCACGTTCCTGTGCCTCAGGCGACGGCTTGAACCGCACGATCTCAATTGATGTTGTTCCTCGGGCAAACAAATCCACGACTTCGTCGTATGCTTTCTCAGTCAGATCCATAAATACTCCTCAAGGCTGGAGAACGGAAGGAAGTTTTCAGTGTCCAGTTGGCAGTAGACAGCAACCGTCGCCAACAGACAAGTATTACTGACGACTGGAAACTGATAACTGACGACTCAGCTTCTTCCAAATCCGATATGGCAGCGTGCGCTGCAACTTCCTCCAATCGAATCTCCAGCCGAGTTTCGCATCCGGATGATGCAGCCGATGCCAGAGCGTCGCTGGCAGCGAACAGAGATTGTGCGGCCACAGGTAGGCGTACGGCGGTTCAACGTGGAGCCCCTGTATCTCTGCGGGGTATTCTGCCCGGCTTCCTGCGTGCAAATGAAAGGCACGTACGGAAAACGCCGGGTTGATGACTTCATATCCGGCGGCTCGAAGTTCATGCAGAATTCGATTGTCGCAGCGCGGGATCCCGACACAGAAGTCAGCAGTCACCGGTCGAATTCTTCCTCGGAATACCCAGACATCCTGACTATCATTTCGATCGAAGAGCCGCGAGGAACCATCTGGCTGAACATCCCAGCGTGCCAGTGCAGCACATCGTTCAGGCTTCAGCGCTCGCTCCAGAGCTGAAAAGGACAAGTCAAAATAAATGTCGCTGTTTGTGACGACGCTGATGTCTGTATTCGATTGCACAAGTTCATTCGCCCACTCGAAGAAATCGTTGTATTTCGGTCGATGTGGAATTTGCCGAGTCTGCAGCTTAGGATGATCGGGGAACGGCGATTCGATCCCTTCCAGCAGCACGCAGACCAAATCGATTGAATCAAGGTTCAGATTGCGCTGCAGGCAAGCGAGCAATTCGGCTTGTCGCCCGTCATGGCGATCCCGATAGTAAGAGGTGAAGAGGCGAACCATTACAGTTCGTTTTTTTCCTTCGCAATCACCGGAGCGATGGTCTCTCGAAGATCCGCAAGCATTACGCGAGTTTGAAGCCACAACATGCCGGGAATCACCCG
>JANOUN010001482.1:0-6310 GCA_031416875.1 Planctomycetota bacterium
GTGCGCGAGCGGTTGGAGCGGCAGTTGCGCCGCCGGGCGCGGGAGTTGGGCTACGAGCTCAAGCCGGTGGAAGCGCCGGCGCCGGCGTGAGCCGGGGCCGGTGGGAAAGGGGGTGATGCGGCGCGGGATGCAATGGGAGAAGCGATGCTCGGCCGAAGGGGGCCGCTGGAATCCCGCGCGCCGAGGGTCAAGCGAAGGGTGATGGACTCCGCTCCTCAGGCACCGCCGTCCGATGAAGTTCCTGGGGCGGCGTCTGCGAGCTGCGACCCAAAGACTTTTGCCCAGCGATCCGCGCGTTCCTACTCCTTCTTGTCCAGCACCTCACGCACCTTCTTTGCCAGCAACACCGGACTGAAGGGCTTTTGCAGGAAGGCAGTGCCTGGGTCCAGTACACCATGAGGGGCGATGATGTCTGCCGTATACCCGGAGACAAACAACACCTTGAGTGTTGGAGAATGAGCGGTGAGTTGTTCGGCGAGTTGTTTTCCGCTCATTCCGGGTAAGATCACATCGGTGACCAGCAGGTGGATCGACGCTCCCCGAGCTGCGGTTATCTGCAACCCCTCGGTGCCGTTCTGGGCCTCCAGAACGGTGTAGCCACACTCGCGCAACACATGGGTGGTCAGGTTACGGACTCCTTTTTCGTCCTCCACCAACAGGATCGTTTCGGTTCCTCGATGATAGGCCGACAGAGTCGCCGACCTCTTCTGCTGTGACTCCTTTCCCTGGTATCGAGGCAGGTAAATCTTGAAGGTCGTGCCCTGCTTTGGTTCGCTGGAGACATAGATGTAGCCGTTGCTCTGCTTGATGATGCCGTAGACCACAGCGAGGCCCAGGCCCGTGCCTTTGTCAGGCCCCTTGGTGGTGAAGAACGGCTCGAAGATGCGAGCGAGCGTTCCTTTATCCATGCCGCAACCCGTATCCGTGACGCTCAGCAGCACATAGGGACCGGGTATGATCTCCGGGTGCTTCTGCTCGGTGTGGTCGAGTTCGATGTTGGCCGTTTCAAAGAGGAGTTTTCCACCCATCGGCATGGCATCACGGGCGTTGACGGCCAAGTTCATGATGACTTGCTGGATCTGCCCAGGGTCGGCAAGGACGGTCCAGAGGTCGGGGGCGAGGACGCAACCCACCTCGACATCTTCTCCGATCAGGCGCCGGAGCATTTTCTCCTCGCTGCCCAGCAGCTTGTTGAGGTCCAGGACTTTTGCTTCGAGTACCTGCTTGCGGCTGTATGCAAGAAGCTGGTGGGTCAAGCCCGCAGCGCGATCGCCGGCTTTTCGAATCTCTTCCAGCATCACACCTTCCGGAGTATCCACCGGTACGGCGGCCAGCAGCAGTTCACTGTATCCGTTGATGACAGTCAGGAGGTTGTTGAAGTCATGGGCCACGCCGCCTGCCAGGCGACCGATGGCTTCCATCTTCTGGGACTGGTGAAACTGCGACTCCAGTCGCTTTTGCTCGGTAATGTCGCGAGTGATCGCCAGATGCACAATCGGGCTGCCCGGTTCCGGCTGAAAAGGAACTGCGTGGGTTTGCATCCAGCGGCGCGTGCCGCGCAGGCCGATGATTTCAAATTCCAGGATGCCGCGCTGCCCTTGACACACGCTGGTATTCAGAGCCCGATAGGCCTCCAGGTACTCGGGAGCAATCACGGAATACGCCGATTGGCCGACGATGGCCTCCAGGGTATCGGCCTCGATCATGGCCAGGCCTGCGGCGTTCATTTCCAGCAAGGAGCCATCGGCGGCCACCAGCTTCACGCATTCCGGCTCGTTGTCGATGATGGTGCGCAGGTATTCCTGATTTTTTCGCAGCGCCTCCTCGGCCTTTTTCGTTTCGGTGATGTCACTGATGGTTCCCGCCATGCGCAGGGGCTTTCCTTCTTCATTCCAGATCGCCTGGCCGCGTGCCTTGAACCAGCGGAACTCCCCGCTTTTGGTTTGCAATCGCATTTCCACAATATAGGGGACACGGTTTTCCAGATGTTGGCGGATGGCCTCCTGGACATTGTCGCGGTCGTCGGGATGTATTCGCGAATTGAAGGATTCAAACCGATTTTCGATTTCGTGATCCTGGAAGCCCAGCAATTCCTTCCAGCGAGGCGACAGGTAATCCACGCCGGTTCCAATGTCCCAGTCCCAGATACCGTCGTTTGAACCGAGTACGGCACGGGCGTAGCGTTCTTCGCTCAGACTCAGCGCCTGATGCACATGGTGCCGCTCGATCGCCAAACTTGCGAGATAAGCACCGCGCTCGATCGCCGCCAGCTCCTGCGGTTGCGCGGGGCGAGGTTCGCGATAATACAGGGCAAATGTCCCCAGTATCCCGTTCTGGGAGGAAAAAATCGGCACCGACCAGCACGCCCGCAAGCCGTGGCTCAGGGCCAGATCCTTGTAATCTTGCCACAGAGGATCGTTGGCAATGTCCGAGACGATGACGGTTTTCCTGGTGAAGGCGGCCGTGCCACACGAGCCGACGCACGGACCGATTTCCACCCCGTCAATCGCCTGGCAATAGGCTTGTGGCAAGCTGGGCGCGGCCCCATGATGGAGGTGCTTGCCTTCGACATCCAGCATCAGCACCGAAGCCAACACGCCGGGGAACATCTCTTCGTAACTGACCGCCAGGCCGGTCAGAACCGCTGGCATAGGCGACCCGTTGGCCAACAGTTCCAGGACTGTTCGTTCGCTGGTGTTTTGGATTTCGTGGCGGTTGCGTTCGCTGATGTCTCGCATCAAAACCGTGAAGAACTTTCGATCCGGTAACTCGGTGGCGGCAAGGGAGATTTCGATAGGAAATGACTCACCGCTCGCCCGGACGCCCCGGCTTTCCGAAAGGATATCCTCGGGGAGTCCCTGGGGGATGAAAAAGGTGATCGGCTTGCCGACGGCCTGGGTAGCGGGGCAACCGAACATCCGTTCGGCCGCGGGATTGAAGAGGGAGACCCGCCGATCGTTCTCCACGGCAAGAATCGCATCGCGAGCCGAACCAACGATCGCCGCCAGCCGAGTTTCCGACTCGGCCAGTTGCTGCTCGATGCCGACTTGTTTCAAGATGCGATCGACCGCTCCCGGAATATAATCGAGATAGTCCACCGACTTGGTGATGTAATCGCGTACATTGGCCCGGATGGCCTTGATTACCGTGGCTTCGCTGCTGAAGCCCGTGACGAGAATCACCGGGATGTCGAAGCCGACTTCGCGCAAGGCCGTGCAAAAATCCAGGCCATCGGTGTCCCCAGGGAGGCGATAATCCAGGAGGATCAAGGCGACGCCCCCCGCGCGGACCTGGGCCATCGCTTCCTCTGCCGTCCCGGCCAGGGCCACCGTATAGCCGGCACGCTCGAGCCGGCGACGCTCCAGGGTGGCCACGCCAGGATCGTCCTCCACAATCAGAACTTTGCCCTTGTTTATGATCGCCATGGTTATTCGCTCGCTAATTCTTCCGATGAGGAAGTTCGACAATTTGCAGAAACAATCCCAGGCGCTTGATGGCCTCGATAAACTCTTCGTGGGCCACCGGCTTGGTGACGTACACGCTGCATCCTAACTCATAACAGCGTTCAACCTCGCGCGGATCATCGGTCGTGGTCAACATGATGACCGGAATCTTGGCCGTTCGTTCATCGGCCTTGATCTGGCGCAGAACCTCGATCCCGTCCACGCGAGGCATGTTAATATCGAGAACCATCAGGAGTAGATCGTGCGGCACTCGGCCCGCAAATTGTCCTTCACTACGGACGTAGTCGAGGGCTTCCTGGCCGTCTTTCACATGCACGATGCCGTTGGCGATCCCGGCACGCTTCAGGTTCCGTTGCACCAGGGTGGCGTGTCCGAGATCGTCTTCGGCAAAAAGAATGAGGAAAGGCTTGGGTGTCATGATGCGAACTCGTTTGGTTTCTGGTTCTGGAGACTGGCAAGGGATTGCGTGGGCTTGTCTTGCCTCACCGCTTCGGAAGCCTGGGCCGGGAAAGCCACGAAGAAGGTGCTGCCAACGCCCACGGCGGATTCGACCCAGATCTTGCCGCCGTGCCGTTCGACCATGCGCCGCACGATGGCCAGGCCCATGCCTTCGCCTTTGGCAACCTCGGGATGCAATCGCTGAAAAGCGTGAAAGAGCTTGATGCGATGAAGCTCGGCAATTCCCAAACCGTTGTCCTTCACGAAATAGGTATGTCCCGAACCCTCGCCAGGTTTTGTGGCTTCGCTGCCAACGTGGACAACTCCAGGCCGCCGGGGATCCAGGTAGTTGAGGGCGTTGCCGATCAGGTTGGCGAAAATCTGCTCCACGGTGGTCGGATCGGCCCAGACCGGGGGCAGGTCGGACACCGTGACTGTGGCACCGCGCTCGACAATCGTAGTATGCAACGCGGCCACGACGCGCGCCACCACGGGATTCAGATCCACCCGTTGCAGGTGATATTCCACGCGCCCCACGCGCGACAGCCGCAACAAGGAATCGATGATGCTGCTCAAACGCACGACCCCAATCTGGATGAACTGAATCGATTGCGCCATGTCCCCATTCAGCAAGGCCAGCCCACGTTCTTGCACGGTGACGGGCACGGCGTTTTCCCCCAACAGATCCCGAAGGTCCTGACCGACCAGGGTGAGTTCCTGGCTGAACCCCTGCAAGTTGACCAAGGGGGAGCGCAGATCGTGCGACACGCTGTAGACAAAGGTCTCGTTTTCTTCGTTTTTCTGGGCCAACTGGCGATTAGTCTGGGCCAACTCGATCGTGCGGTCAGCGACGCGTTGCTCGAGTTCCTCGTTCAACTGGCGCAAAGCCCGGCTCCCGTGCTCGCGTTCCGCTGTGACGGAAGCCAGGATCAGCCCCGCGATTGTCGCGATGCCTAGGAACATCTGCAGGAGCACCAGACTGTTGCTCGCGCCAGCCGATTCCCGCACAAACGGCCCATAGCCGTTCAAGGTTCCCACGATGGCCAAAGCCGAAACCACAACCACGGCGGTCGCGATTCCGCGCGGTCCAAAGCGGAGGGCCGCCCAGATCAGGAAAGGAAAGAGCCAGTAGGAATTATCGAGGAAACTCTCGTTATAGCGTCGGCCGAAAATGACGCACCCAGTAATCAGGAGTCCGGCGAGCAAGGCCAGCGTTTCCACCTTGCGCTGAACCAGTTGCCCGAATCGGGGGCGAACACTCCAGAGCAACAACACGGGGGCCACCACCAGATTGCCCATGGCATCGCCCACCCACCATTGCCACCAGAGTCGCCCACTATTCGACCAGAGGGCCGGGTTGTCCAGGCATAGAGTAAGGACGCCGACGGTGGCGCTGGCCATGGTGCTGAGGATCGCACCAAAAAAGACCAGGCTCAGGACATCTTGGAGCCGATCCAGGGTGGGGCGAAAGCCGGTCACGCGAGTGAGTAGCCAGACCCCAATCACTGCTTCCAGGGTGTTTCCAACGGCAATGCCACAGGCGGTGAGAAACGGGCTGGGAATGGGAGTCGTGACGTTGACCAGAAAAGCCCCTACGGTAATTCCGGGCCAGAACCGAGGCCCCAGAATCAGCAGGGCCGCCAAGGCCAATCCCGTTGGCGGCCAGACCGGCGACACGCTGGCATTCTCGAAGGCCATGGCCAGACCCAACTTGCCCGCCGCGAAGTACAAGCCCGCGAGAATTGCAGTCCGCGCCAGGTAGGGCCAATATCCAGAGGTCATTGCTCGCTCCTTTTCAGCCAAACCAGACTACTTTTCGCGTTGATGTTCCCGTCAGTTCTTGAAGCATCACCAACCGGCAGGTGTTCAACTCCTCGGGATCCCCATACGGCCGTTCGGGTGGTTGACTTTCTTGGGGGGAATCATTTCCAGGCTGATCTTCTCCGCAGGGCCAGCGCGCATTCATTGCCTAGAAATCCTAGTGTTTCGTGGTTAGTGTGCTAGAAAAACAAGGAAGAACCCCGCGTCCGACTCAAAAAGGCCCCAAAACACAGGCGAATTAATACGCGCTGGCCCTGGGGCTCACCATTGCTTTTGTGGTTGTTTCGCAGAGCCGAACTAGTAATTAGATCGCGCGAAAGCGCGACCTATCAACGAATTGCGACCAGCCCCGTTAGTGGCCTGCGGCCATGCTATTTAACGACCACGCGAGCTTGACGCAATACCCTGCACACAAACATTGCGCAACGCCATCAGATCGGGTGTCTCTCCGCCGCCGAACAGGGATTCTCCGGCGTATTGGCCGGAGGGTTTTCCATCAGATTCGCCGCCTAGCATGTCCGCGTCAAGTGCGAAACCCACGGTTTGCTGATAAAAACGTTCTCGCCAATACGGGAATATGCGGCGTA
>JANOUN010001483.1:0-2843 GCA_031416875.1 Planctomycetota bacterium
ACTGCACCTCGATTCCTGCAGGCAACCCATTTCTTTTCAGCGCGGAAAGTGATTCTTCACTGGCCCACAAAAACACGCCCGAGTTGCCGGCAGACTTCAAATGCCGCCATTCGACGACCAGTTCAAAATTGGTGAGTTGCGTGTTTGTCCGCATGACACCGACCGGACTGCCGGTGCAGTGAATTTCGCCTTCGGGAAACGACCAGGTATTTTCGTCGCAGTTGACATTCACAAAATCGTCTTTGCCAAGCGGCTTCCAACCGGGGCCAGTCCCGTCGATGCGCGCGGCCGGTGCCGAAGGCGCTGCCTGAGGATCGTCCTGAGCGTGGCTGACCAAAGTCAACAGAACTACGGCCAATGCTGCGAATGTGGGGACAGCGAATGACAAGCGGATCATGGGATAACTCCTCAGGAAACAAAGTATGAGATCATGAATTCATTATGCCGCGTCGTCACGCAACGCAAACGCCTGCTGAGTCGACTGGTCCAGGGATCGGCACCGGTGCCGCCGGAAATACAGGACAAGAAAACAAGCTGATGGGCTCACGCAGCATTGACTGTCGAGTTGCAGTCTCGCCAACCACAAACAGGATACATCGTAATTGCCGAAAAGGCACTCGACCAGCACTCGCCACAGGAACCCGATTTTGCAGCCCTTGAACGTCCATTTCCTGCGTGCCCTGATAAACACTGCGAATCTAGCGAAGCGAACTTTGGATGGCCCCCGTTAGCGGCCCCTGAAACGCAAATCGCAATGTTAAAAGAAATCCAGCCGACTTTGCGTCGGTCGTTGATTCAGTTAACGTGGCATCTGCGCAAACCGGATGATTTGGGTTGTTCGCGCGACAAAACACAAGGAGATTAACGCCGTGGGACACGAGCAGCAAGCCACCTGTATGCACTGCGGCCATTCGTTTCGCGTCTGCATTCCGACGCGAACTGACAAAGTTGGTGATAACTGGGGTGCGCGGCCTTTATCCTGCCGATGGCCGTGGGAATCATGCTTTGGATGATCTACACGTTCTGGTCCGGGGTCGCCGGCGCGATTGGTGCGTTCATCCTTATGGCGTGCATCCTGGCCAAAGCTGGCTCAACTTGGTTTGAACAAGACAAGGTGATTCCTGCCACTACAAAACGGGTACCAACCATCAGACGCATGCCGAGAAAAGTTTCCCAAAACAAGCAGGTGGCCGAGCATCGCTGCTGCGTCCAATGCAAACACCCGATCAAGATCCTTCGATAATCCAGGGGTTCAGAGATGGGACAATCGAAGAACAGGCGGCGGAGTAAGCGAAACCAAGGCTTCAGTGAGCAGGGCGAACGGCAAGCGTGGGGCCTAATTACTTGAGGTGCTGGCATCAAGGGGCGCGAGAAGCGGGATTTTTTCAACCAGATTAGCGGCATCATGGTACTTTCGGCGGGAATCACAGGAGCACTGTTCGGTAACTCGTTGCTGGGTTGGATTGGAGGGTGCATTGGTCTTATTGTGGCTGCTGCCCTGATGGCAAAGTTCGTGGTTCGAGGGCGGTATTTTCGGTAGTGGCTCTGCAAAAAGGGTCAGCTGACCCTTTTTTGTTTGTCTCCAGATTGAGCGACTCCACGCGCTTTGCCAACTCTTTGAGCAGTGGACGCTGGAAGCCAGTCAGTTGTCACTTGAAGAGGCCGAGCGGCTGCATGTGGCACTTGAGCAAAACCGTGGACTCAAATTCCGGTCGCTCGATCTGAACTGAAAATCTCGCTTTTTACCAGCACACTGTGCTAAAATGTCGATATGGTTACACAACTCACAACCGAACAACGCAACGACTTGGAACAACACGGCAATCGTCCTGTACCGGTGGTTGATCCCGTCACGAATGCTGTCTACTTTCTGGTCGCCGGAAATCTATTCGAACGATGCAAAGTTCTTTTTGACGATGAACAGTTCGAAATCAGCGAGACCTATGTCGCTCAAGAACAAGCCTTGGGTAAAGTCTGGGACGATCCGGCACTTGACGTTTACAACGAAGAAGTCCCGCCAAAACAATGATATGCATTCGAGGTGATATTGTTACGGTTCTGTTTCCGTTTTCCTCAGGGACCGGAGCCAAGCACCGCCCGGCATTGGTTGTACAGAATGACGTCAACAATCGCCGAATGACCAACGTGATTGTCGCCGCGATTACGACGACGAAGCACCGCAGCGGGCAGCCGACTCAATTGCTCGTGGAGTTTGCATCTCCTGTCGGTAAGCAGTCAGGTCTCGCGCACGATTCTGTCGTAACATGTGAGGCTGCCAAAAAGGGTCAGGTCTCTTTTTTGGGTCTTCCTCTGGGGCGTGTTGTGGTTTCGAGACCAAGGCGAACGGCACTGCTTCTGGTCCATTGGTCATCACCAAACGGCACGCCGCGTTGGACGCTGCGGCGAAGCGAATTCAACTCGGCCTCCGTCTCAGCCTTATTCACCCAGGAACGCCAGTTTCGCGGCAACGGTGGATCATCGGGAATTGCCAGCCAGCGGAGTTTGTCAGCAGGCTGGCGGCGCACATAAGTGGGACTCCATTGCCAATCTTCCGCAAGCTCAACGAAGTTGGCACGCACGGGATTCCTTTCCACGTACCTCATCACAGTCAGCAGGTGCCCGTCTGTCTGGATGGGAAACGACTTGAAGCGGCCCTGATACAGATGCCCGGTGCCACCAGTTTTGTAATGAGCATGCCAGCGCATGGTGTGCATCACATGGTAGAAATCCGTTTGTCCAACGTCGCTGCCGCCGATACAATCTGAAAGGACCGACGACTTGTTGCCTGAGGAATCGCCATGCCCTATCAACTCTCTGCTGACATCGAACGACTCGTGGAAGAC
>JANOUN010001484.1:0-5236 GCA_031416875.1 Planctomycetota bacterium
GACGGACCGCAATTTCAAACATTCGACAGTTGCGGCTCGGAAGGATGCACATCCGGCTGCGGAGATGAGTTCCTGACCTGACCGACACGAGGTTCAATCTATCAGCCCTCTGAGCCACCACTTCAGGATTGCAAGACACCCTTTATACAGCAACCGTGTGCTCCTGAAGCGAGCCCCTCAACACCGGCCACGCCGGATTACACAGCCCCTTTCAATCAGCCACAGGCTGCAACAACACCTTCGGTCTTCTCAGGGGGTGTTGAAGGGACGCTGGCCGCTCAGGGCGCTGCCCAGGGCCATGCACCTGGTTATATTGACTGGGCCATGCCACGAACCCAGTTCCGACTGCGATTCGACGCCGGGTTCAACAACGAACGACCGGACCGAGCGGAATTCTTCTATGCTCAGTGCGGTTGCGCCGGCGGACCCGGCCCTGGGGCAGCTCCAGTGGCCATCAATGGAAGCGTGGATTATCAAGACCTTCGCGGTTACCTGGAAATCGCGTCCGGCCGTCGATTCTCCGTCTTCGGCGAAGTGCCTGTGCGATTTCTGCAGACCTCACCGTCGCCCGGCCTTAGACCTGCCGTGGGGGATTCCGGAAATGCCTCAGGTCTTTCCGATCTGGAAGCGGGATTCAAGTATGCTCTCTTTCGCGACGCCGACAGCACCTTTACCTTTCAGTTAAAGACCTACATACCGACAGGTGACGCAGGCCAGGGTCTAGGCACCGATCATGTCAGTCTCGAACCCGGGTTTCTGGCACAGCAGCGAGTGAACTGCAAGCTGGATGTTTTTGGTGAGTTGCGTGACTGGATTCCGGTCAACGGCAGCACCTTTGAGGGGAAGAATTTTGCCGGCAATGTCCTTCGCTACGGAGTCGGTGCAGCCTATACAGTTGCTGAGACCCGAAGCGCGAAAATCAGCCCGATTGTCGAATTCGTTGGATGGTCGGTCCTTGATGGTCAGGTTTTCAATACATCCGGCAATACTCCAGTCGCTGAGAACGCCGCGACAACGATTGTGAACCTCAAAGTCGGAGTGCGCACGATGTTCAAGAGCAACGGCAGCACGCTGTATCTTGGATACGGACATGCATTGACCGGCCAGTCGTGGTATCAGGACCTCGCTCGAATTGAGTACACGATCTTCCTGTGATTAACCCAGGCGGCGTACTGAGGAACAGTCCCGATATAGATTTCAATCATAGAAGCCCGGCTTTTCAGAAAAGCCGGGCTTCCTTTTTTGAATTGCTCCGGAAATTATTCCTGGTCTGTTCCTAAGCCTGCTTCTCCTGTTGTCGATCGAGCTTACAGATTCTGGCGGCAGTGGAAATCCGAATCAGCAGGATGCCGGCGCGGAGCAGTCCAAGTGACGCGAAGATCACGACGGATGCTTCCACAATCTTTGGGCTCTCTGAAGTCAGCGCAAAGTTCAGGCCCATCCGCATCACCGCCAGCGCGGCGACAACCAGACCCCAGCCGGCAATTTCTCGAATCCAGAACATCATCGACGGAACTCCGGTAAGGTTTCGGTCCTGCAGGAAAATGCGGCGGCCTCATGTTCCTTTTTTGCACGAGCTGCCTGTTGACGCAGTTTGAGCCGGCCGCGCACGATCATTCTCAGGTCCGCATGATGAATCGTCAGGAACACGGAACGCAGATAAAGCCGCGACTGGTCACGGGTCAGTTGTCGCCACGAGATTTCATTACACACGACCCACGCCGCAATCAATCCTGTCAGCAGCAACGAACTTTGCAGCACTGACGATTCATCCCGCATCCAGCCCTGCAGGTCTGCATTGAGAGTCCGACGATTCGGAAGCGTGCTCAGCAGCATTCGCGACACAAATACGCAGCCGACGAGTAACGCGATTGCGCGAATCATCGCTCCCAGCATGCGCGGAATTTCTCGAGCGGCTTTGCCCGATTCAAACGCAATCTCGCCTCGAAATACGGACGCAATCAAGTCCAGGATGGAACTCAGCGGGCGGCTGGCGGCATGTTTCAGTAATTCGCGATTGCGGTTGATGAACATCAGCAGCGCCACAATCAGAAAGACGGTCAACAGGCCGGTTACGCCGTGCATAGCCGCACTGCGCGGCGGTTCGCGGAAGAATAAATCAGCCTGAACGGCAACCAGCACCAGGACACTGCCCCAGTATTTCAGCGTCAGCAGAATAATGGCCGTCAAAAAAAACTTGAGTGGCAGTCCGAAGTCCGGAGCCAGCAGGAACAACCCCCCCGTCGTTGATGCGATGACGGAAACGATCAGGAGTCCGCCGAACTGTGATGTTTCGCACGAGGGTTCGAGAATGGTTGGAGAAAGTACAGTTTGATCTGGCGGGTTCATCGAACGCCTCCGGCAGCCATCCGGCCAGTGCGAGCGAGCAGCATTTGGCTCAGCACCAGATGAATGGCACTTGATTCCCCGGAAATTGAGACCGTCGCGCCAATGCGTCGCAGTTCGAATTGCAGCCGCGCGGCCAGCTCGCGCATGCGAATTTGTTCTGCTGCCAGGAGCAGATCTTCCGCGGACAATGAACGAATGGCTGTCGATTCCGCTGTGGGCCGCAGAAATGTCGGCGACGGACAGACAAACACCACGCGATGATGTCTGGCCAGAGCCATCTTGACGGCTGGCATCAGGTGCGACAGGCTTGGAACGCATTCCAGCAAATCCGCCAATATCACAAACACTTCGTTGTCGCGGGCTTGTGAGACCGCGCGTGCCAGTGCGGCACTCAGAATGTCCATCCGTGCCATGCCATCGTGAAAACCGCGATTGCGAATCGAAACCACAGGTTCCATCCATGACATCCCGGACTGACTCAGGAAATGCTGAGCAAATGTTGCCATCAAGGCATCGTCATAGACAAGTTGCAATTGTTTGACGGGAGATAATCGATACAAGTGTGCGATCACCGCCGCCAGACGATATCTTGCGCGCAGCCTTCGATGAGCCCATGTGGAGATGGGAAACAGCAGAAACGGAATGTGATTGACTCGGTCATCCAGGAGTTCCGGAAACTGATCCGCCGCAACCCCCAGCGAGGTTTCGACCAGTCGATTGGTGAGTCGATCCGGGATCGGCACAGGATTGTCGCTGAAAGCTGACAAGGCGTCCAGGAGACGATGAAAACCGCGATCGCCCGTGGCCGCCGGAATACGCCGCAGGCCACGTTCATCAAACAGCATCGCACCCACCGGATCGCCCGCCGAGATCGCCGCCTTTGCGACACTGGCCGCCACGAAATTCATCTGATCCAGCAGTCGCAGCCCGAAGCCTCCGGTACGCGTCCCGCTCGATCCATCGACAAACAGCTGCAGCCGCACTGGAACTTCCGATTCGTACTGTCGCGTCATCAGTTTGTCGCGGCGTGCCGAGACTTTCCACGCGATACTTTTCGGGGGATCACCGGCAACATATTCCCGCAATTCAAGCAGCTCCGATCCCATCCCGGACCGCTGCAGCCGATGGATCCCATGCTGCGGCTGCGAATTGATGCGTTTGACGATCGGCTGAGGATCACCGACCTGTTGAAACGCAGGCAACACCCGGAAACTCTGACTGAACGGGATGAATCGCTCGGCTCTGAAGAATCCCTGACGATCATGCATCACGATGCGAAATCCCGGCAGCCGCAATTGACCGGCCCCCAGCACCTTTGCTCGATAGCGGAACACGGCGGAATGAATGCGACTGCGAATGGTCACGTCATTCTCCTGATCCACGACTTCCATGTTCTCAGGCACGACATCGCGAATCCGCACGATTGACCCGATGCCGACAAGGGACGACGAGAGACGCACTTCGACAGCGACGCTGCGTCCGGCCCACAGGATGCCACTGGGCTCGGTGCGACCATTGACGCTGCGTTCGAACTTCAGTTGCGGCAATTCCAACCACACACGCCAGGTGAACAGCAGCCATTCGGCCAGCAACCACACAAGGACTGAAAGCGATAACAGCGCGAGCCCGGTTTGTTCCCGGAGAATGCCAAGATACAACCCGGCGATTGCCGGCAATGCCAGCCAGCGTGCGAGTCCCGTCATCGGCGTCGATCCTGCAGCACAGGCACAGAACGAATGATGGCCGCGATGACGCTCGCCACCGAGCGACCATCCATTTCTGCTTCCGGACGCATGATCAAACGATGAGCCAGCACCGGGAGACACACGGCCTGAATATCCTCGTGCGTCAGATATCCACGGCCCGACAACAACGCATGGGCGCGGCCGGCTTTCATCAGATTGATGGCTGCACGCGGACTGGCACCGAGGGCAAGATCCGGATGCTGGCGACTTTGCCGGACCAGATCGATGATGTATTCCTGCAACTCACGCGATCCAAACACAGAATCCAGCTGTTGCTGAATCGACAGAATCTCCGCCGCAGTGGTGACGGCCGTGGGTTTCACCACTTGCCGGCTGTGAAGTTCCAGCATTTCGACTTCCTGATCGCGTTCCGGATAACCCACATGAATGCGAAACAGAAACCGGTCCAGTTGCGCTTCAGGCAATCGGTAAACACCTTCCTGTTCAATGGGATTCTGCGTCGCCAGCACCATAAACGGCAGTGGCAGCGGCAGCGTCTTACCTTCAATCGTGACTTGTCGTTCCTGCATGGCTTCCAGCAGCGAGGATTGCGTCCTGGCGGGCGCACGATTGAGTTCGTCGGCAAGCAGAAGCTGACAGAAGACCGGCCCTTTTCGCAGGACGAAGTCACTCGTCTGTCGGTCAAGAACCTGAGTTCCGGTGACGTCGGACGGCAGCAGATCCGGCGTGAACTGAACTCGTTCGAAGTGAATGCCAAGCACCGTCGAAAAGGTCCGACAAAGCGTCGTCTTGGCTGTCCCCGGCACTCCTTCGAGCAGCACATGACCGCCGGCGACGAGCGCCATCAGCATTTGATCTGTGACATCGTTCAGACCGACGACGACCTGTTCGACAGCATGGAGGGCTCGTTGACGCAGTTCGTTGACGCGGAGAGCCAACTCGTTCGGATTCGGTGCTGTCACAAGTAAGGACTTTGCTGATGTGATTGAAAAATATTCAGATGCCGTGGATTTAAGCGTTTTTCAGTGAGCGGCACGGCGCTAGGCCGGATGTTGATTTCATTGTTGTTCAGGGTGAATTCTCATTACTAACCCGATGCGCGAGCGAGGTTTGCCTCGCTGGCGCTTCGGGTTGGTCTTAAATCAACATCCCGCTGGCCGCCGGTGTTTTTGCTTTTTCAG
>JANOUN010001485.1:0-2999 GCA_031416875.1 Planctomycetota bacterium
CGCCATTCGGGGATAATCTCCGCTTCGGACTTACCACCGGACTGGCTGAGACGTTTTTTGGCCTGCATGGCCATTGCCTTGTTCGCCAGACGAAATGCCTCAAGCACCGTTGGCGAATCGAGCAGTTTGATTCCTCGTTCAATTCGAGACGCAGCCACACGCGCACGTTGCAGGAGTGCTTCTGCGGTTTCCAGTCTCCGACCGGCAAGGCTCTGCAGAATGCTCTGCTGGCCTTCAATCCATTTGCGATACGACGTGACAAAGGGCTGTAGTGAAGCAGCGGCTTCAGCACCATCTCTCAGAATCGAAAGTGACTCCATCTGAAGCACGACTCGCTCCATAGGAGGTACAGTCGTTCGTTCGACTTCGGCCTGCGGAACCCAACATGTCCGGACGCTGAAGCAGTTTTCCTCGACCACAGTGCTTGTCGTCGACAAATTATGGCCCACGGCAAATTCAAAGCAGTCGCGAAACTGCAGGTCAGCAATCCGAAGGTCGGGATCTGAGCTGTCCAGAGCATGTACGTCGGCCCGAGCAACGAAACCTGCACCGCACGTCACTGTCAGTTGTGCCTGAAACGCAAACGCCGTGTCACGGGTTTCATCGGCGGCAACCTTCCGATGATTGACAAGGAAGACGGACACACTTTGGCAAGGTCGACCGTATGCTTCGGTATTTTTCACCCCCACCAGACTGCGTCCAGTCACACTGATTCGCATGCCGTCGCTGCCGGGAATTGGAATATCCGCTCGCCATCGTTCTTTGTGTTCAATGGCAACAGTGAGCGTCTTTTGCTGAGGCTTCCGCAGCCAGGCATTTGGCTGATTCGGTTCCGGTTCCAACGGTTGATAGTCACCCCATTCCAATTCGGTTCCTGTTCCAACGGTTGATAGTCGCCCCATTCCACCGTGACCTGCAGCTGCGACGCCTCGGTCGGCAGCAGAACGCTGAGCCCCATTGACGATGGAAACCGAGTTTTGCTGGCAGCAGCTTTTTCCGGAGCCGTATCGTCGTCGGTTCCGCCACGTTCGCCTACACCGTCAATGTCATCACCGGCGTCTTCGTCATTGGCCTGACTCTCGCCTGCGTCAAACGGGACAAGAAACCCAGTCAGATACCAACGCGAGGGATGTTGAGGCAAAGTTTCCGCAACATCGCCGATTCCATCATGAGGCCCCACCAAATCCAGCTGCAAAGCTGCAACAAGCTGCGCACGAACATCGGCTGGCGTCATTAAAAGACCTCTGAGTAAGCTATATGAGCAAGAGTGATTGAACAGCGTCACCCTGACGCCACATACGGGCATCACTGCGTTGTTCGAAGGCGGCTGAAAACTTCAGCGGCTTTTGTCGCTCTGAGTGGCATATAAACAAGCCACAGCATATCGCAACAACCCAGAGATTCAACGCTTGCAGATCCCCGGAAGATTTCAATCAAATTCGGCTGCGTGATCCGTGTAACTTCTTTACGCAGCCCCTGATCTCATAGGCACTCAGTGCTCGCATCTTAATTGAATTGCAAACAACGTGAACGGAGTTTTGAATTTCGAGCAGTGGGCCGAACCGGGGGCAAAGGCTACCAGCGACTCTCAGCCCTTGTTAAGGAGTAAGCAAACCGAGTCGCAGGCATCTTTCCCGTTCGATTGCCTTGCTTAGCCCATCAGGAATAATTTCTTCACCACAATTGGAACAGGCCTGCCACTGGGCTTCGGCAATCTGCATGTCGCCGCCTGGGATATTGGGTGGCACTGACATGACAAACGTCCCAGTCTTGTCGTCCAGGGTCCGATGGGCACAAATAGGGCACGTATGTCGCATTGGGTATCTGCCTGCGTGTTCGGGGTGCGATGAAAGAATCAGATGAAATGGTCAGTCTTGAATGACCATTGAATTGCGACTTTGTCATCACGCGACGTCAGCAAGCCACACTTTTTGATTTCAGGAATACGATCACCCATGCCGGACTTCTGCGGGTTTCCAAATTGCTCGATGCATTAGACTTCAATGAGCTTTGCATTGACCAATGCGTCATACCATCCATTGATATCGTTGTCGTTGAATTTGTCCTTCTTGATGATCTTAAACTTTTCAATCGCGGCCTGCCTCCATGGGCCCCGACCACCGCGAGCCCGTACCCAGCGAAATGAAAAGTCCAGCGTAGCAATCAACTCTAGCGCATCTGGGCTCAAGTCGCTCAATGCATTACAAACGTCGTCCATGATGCGGCGGTACTTCGCTAGCTTGTCCTTGTATTGTGCTTCCAGTTCCATCCAGCCAGCACCTGGTTTGTAGTTCGAGTAGCGTGTCTCTTGCGACTTGTCCGCAATGACCTCGTCTGCCAGGAGCCATTCCACGTCATCTCTGACACTTTGGCAGAACGGCCCGAAGTGATGAATGTCAAAGGTGTATTTCATCGGAACGCCAAGCACGTTCATGAAATAAAGTAATTTCTGAATGGCGGTTCGGCCCAAATAACACTCTGGACACTTCTTCGATGCAGCTTCAACCGTCGCCGCCACCAGAGCATGCTCCCACCGATGTTGAAGTACGAGGCTCATTGTCAATCCTTCTGTTACGAGTGCTCGTTGCGAATAGTTCGGCAGCGAGCGGCAATCTCGCTGCGTTTGTTCTTGTCTATCACGTCCGCGAAAATGAAACCAACACGAAACGTGGTTGGCAACGTCTTCAGGATTTGGCTGCGTTGGCCAAGCGAAGTTCTCCGTCCTCGCTCAAGAAGAGGAAAGTCTATCAGGTTTGCATCGCGGTCGTCATCTCTGGCGATTTTGTGAATTGAGATCGGCTTGTCGGGCAAGTCGTCAATGAATTCCACGTCGGCAAATTCCAGACGAATCATTTCCGAGACTTTTCTTGCCACTTTCACAGCTTGGGGCCCTTCGCCTTCATCGAGGGAAAACACATCCCGGTGATGCCGACGATTGATGATTCTATCCGCCCACAGGTGTCCAGGGCTATCCGGATTATTGGCATCCAAAAGCAGTT
>JANOUN010001486.1:0-3553 GCA_031416875.1 Planctomycetota bacterium
TTGCCAACACGAAAAACGGCGAACTGAGCTTGTGAATTGTCTGACCGACGGTGACTTGTCGTTCCTGCATGGCTTCCAGTAACGCAGCCTGAGTCTTCGGCGGCGTGCGGTTGATTTCATCCGCCAGCACGACATTGTGAAACAGCGGCCCCTGAATGAAACGAAACTCGCGTTGTCCGGTGGTGCGGTTCTCCTGCAGGATGTCCGTGCCCGTGATATCCGCCGGCATCAGGTCCGGCGTAAACTGGATGCGGGAAAAGTTCATCGACAAACTGCGTGCCAGCGTGCTGACCATCAATGTCTTGGCCAGACCCGGAACACCCTCAAGCAGGACATGCCCCTGGCTGAAGAGTGCAATGAGCAATTGCTCAAGCACTTCATCCTGACCCACAATCACTTTGCCAATCTGTTCTTTCAGTTGACCATACGCCGAATGCAGCAATTCAACAGCCTCTGCAGAGACGTCCTTCTGTTTCTCTTCCGTCATGAATCTTCCCCGGCACATTCTGGCCGATTCTGTGATGTTCCCGTAACCTGACTCTCTGAGTCGAGCGCGACTCCCGTGGCCCGGGCATTGATCATAGCAGACGGCGTTCCCATGAGAATCTACCAGCCGAATTCCGTCGATTTGAGATTACCGAGCCCTGCCAAGGCGAAATCCCTTTGGGTGGCCGGGGTTGGAGCGAACGAAGTGAACGAAACCCCGGCGTGCATGGCAGCGGCGCGGCAAACTGGCAGTTGGCTTTCGTGCAGACTGGCGTGAGGTCAGGCATGGAAGCGTTGATCTGGTAGTGATCATGGCCCGACGGGGACAAGCCCCGCCGTGGCCGCAATTTTGATCGATTCGTTTTATCTGGTGATGATCATGGGCTCGATGGGGGCGAGCCCCATCGTGGCCGTTTTCATCGCTGCAGTTCTCGAATCTTCTTTCACAACGTGGCTTCTTCGAGGAGTCGCTCAGACACGACCTCGCCTCCACGCGGGCTCGTCCCCGTGGAGCGGAGATCATCACCAGAATCGATCCGCCAGAAAATCATTCGTCACGACGGGGCTCGCCCCCGTCGAACGCTGATCAGCACCAGAACCGGCGGACTCAAGAACCACGATTCGGCAGCTTTTCTAAATACACGCTTTTGGTAAAACCACGATTCCAGTCTGGCAAACAACATCCGCAAGACTCTTTCCGCCACACGCGCACTTGATGAGCAAAACCGGTTCGTCGAATGCTTCACCCATCACCCAGCCGAAGCCCAGTTCCGGGCCGATGCGGTCTGACTTCGGACCATAGCCAACCGTGAGCGATCCCTGTCGGTCGAGATACGAAATCCAGACATCGTCGCGCACGACCCACTTCCCGTCCTTGTCAACGAGATGAGCGAAACGCGCCGCGGTGCCCGGTTCCTTGACGAGATACTCCAGGCTCCCTTTGCCGCCGTTGCGTTTGGGATCAGCCGCGATGATGCCCTGCCCCTCCATGTTGGACTGTCCCCCGAGAATGAAGACTTTGACCGGCTTTGGAGGTTCCGAAGCTCTCACTTCGATTTCAATCGACGTGACAAACAATGCCGCGAAAGCCAGGGTGTTACCACCTGCAAACTACACCCGAAGCGTCATAGCCTGTCCCATTGGTTCAGGCCACAGAGGGCTCACAATGCAACTCCATTTCGTCTGAAGCCTTCGAAGTGCGGCATCATGTGATACTTCCGCTCCAGACATCGACTGAATCTGCCGATTCATCATACAGAGTCAGTATTTCGTCATGCGATACAGAGTCACCACAAACATGAGCTTTAACTTACGACATAATCGGTTTATCAAATCACTGCGACACGGTATCTGCCTGCTGCTTGCTGGATTGCTTTCCGTGGGTTCCCCGCTGATGGCGGGTGAACCGGTTGAGATCCGTTCATCTGACGTGGCATTGAATGCTGGCGGAATGCTCAAAGGCACAATTCTGAATACGGCCGCTCAGCCAGTAGCCGGTGTTGCGGTCAACGTGCTGCACGAAGACAAAGTTGTGGCCACTTCGATGAGCAATGAACAGGGCGAATTCACCGTGAAGGGACTTCGCAACGGGGCTCATGTCATCAAAGTCGGGGAAACACAGCAGGCGGTCCGACTGTGGGGCACCGATGCCGCTCCACCGGCTGCCGTTGAGAATATCGCGATCGTGGTCGATGAAGAAACGGTGCGTGGCCAGATGGGACCGCGACTGGGCAACCAGGTGCGTGGCTTCCTCGGATCCAATGCCGGTGCCTTGCTGCTCATTGGTGGTGCCGTCGCAATTGTGCTCGGAACAACGCTGGACGATAATGCAACTCCTGCGAGCCCATAAACCGACTTCCGTCAATTGATCAGACGCGCAAGTTCCTCTGTGACGGTCGCGTAAGTTCCGCTGACATCGTTGACGTTATAGCGATCCTCAGGTTTCACAAACAGGCGACGGGATGGTTCTTCGGAATCGTCACCGTCGCTTTCGGTTCTTTTATTCTCCGATTGACTGCGCTCGGGAATCACCAGCAGGAATTCTTCCGTTCTTGCGCCCTTCCACCCGTCGCCGCACAATTGCAGCAGGCGATCCGGACATACCTGCGGCGCACCACAAAGGAACGCGAGGCTCCGCGGTACTGATGACAATTGCTGTCCGGAAGCAACCACACGTTCCGACGAATCTGCAATCTGAGCCACATCAGGCGGACTGGCTTCATCCGACGCACGGGCACTGCCAAGGAATGTTTCGATCGTCGGCAGCAGATCAAAACTCCCGGCTAACGCCTGGACTCGGCAGGCATGACCGGCATGGGGTTGTACCCACAACGGCACATGCATCCGGTTCTCTGCGATCCCGGACTTCAATGGTGCACGCACATCGCGATCATCACCCATGCGAAAAGTCACCATCAGCACCGGACAATGACCTTCCTGCATTGAACGAGACTGCCAACGCCTGAACACAGAATCGAGGATCATCTTTGCCGCGTGCGCCGCATTTTCCACCGACGCCACACGTGCCTCCATCCAAACCAGATTTGCCAGAAACGCACGATCCGCATGTTCAGAGCCGTCGCCTGAAAACGCAGTTGCATCGCGATTGCTGCAGTCCAGAGCGATGGCAGCGTGCAACGGCATGCCACAACGGCGGAGAGACGACGCCATCGCATTCGAGTCCTCATGGTCTGTGACCAAAACACTCTCGGCCCGCAAACTCACGAGACTGGCCGTCTGCCCCGCCGCAGTCATCGCTTCCGCCAGTTTCCGGAACGCTGGCTCACCGCCCAAGACTTCGTCGGGTGAAATATTGCTTCGAACATCCTGCAACAGGAACTGTTCAAAACACGTTGATGCCAGATCCAGCCGATCAAACGCGCCTTCGTTTCCCTGGCGAGCGGCAGGCGTCAGCCCTCCGTTACCATGCCACTCCCGCGATTCCTGAGACGCAGCGTCCGCCGGATACCGATCAAAGATCAGCACCCAGACTTTAGGCACAGTGGCAGAATTCTCCGTCATCATTTATCCAGCGTCAGAGGGTGGAGTCGCCGATTTCGGTAGGTCC